>CBAAAD010000150.1:5754-7047 GCA_964658785.1 uncultured Methylobacterium sp. | reverse complement strand
TTTGAGGTGACGCATCAGGGCGGCAAAGGCTTTTTCGTCGGCTTGCAGATTGCTGGCGGCGTAGGGGGAAAGATCGTCCACCGGCTCGCCGTGTGCATCGAGCGCACGCGGGTAGTGCGCGGGATCGCTCTTGATCCAGCCGGGCGCGTAGTGCATCTGGCCGTTCTTCCAGCTGCCGAACCAGAGCACGATCAGATGCACGCCGTGCTGGCGCGACTGATCGATCAAGGCATCGATATTGGTGGTGTCAAAGCGACCGGGTTCAGGCTCGAACTGCTCCCAGTAGACCGGCGCTTCCACCGTGTTGGCGTGCAGCGCTTCCACGCTGCGCCAGGTGCCGGGCAGGGTCTCGGGCCATGCGCTGGAGTTGTGCAGCTGCGCGGCCATCACAGTATAGGGTGCGCCGTCGACGAACAGCGCAAAGCGCCCGTGCTGCTGCACCAGCCTGGGTAACTCGGAGCAGAACAACGGCGATGAAAACAAAACGCAGAGGCATCCTGCCCATAGCCGGTAGCGAAAACGCACAAGAGAAAACATGCATAGCCCTCGATGGCCGGCGCGGACGCCGGCCATCTTTCCCAAGGTCAGAACGTGACGGTGGCCCGCACCCAGTAGTAACGACCGATCTGGTCGTAGGTATAGGCGTCCGTATTGGAGTTGCTGCCCCACTGGTAGAACAGCGGTGGTTGCTTGTCGGCCACATTGTCGATGCCCAGCGACAGCGTGGTGTGATATTTGGCGAAGTCATAGCTCGCCGACACGTTGTTGTAGGTATACGCGCCGATCTTGTGCTCGACGCCGGGGATGCTTTCATCGGCCGAATAGCCTTCGGAAAGCACGTTGCTGCCGACGCGGGTGCGGCCGATATAGCGCATCGTCCAGCTCGCGCCCCAGTTGCCAAGTTTCCAGTTCAGCGTGCCCAGCCCGCGCCAGCGCGGAAACTCGCCGTAGACCGAGCAGTACGAACCGGCGCAGTGTGTCACCGCGACGCTGGCATCGCCCGGTGCCGTATCCACGTCGTAGCGCGCGGTGTAGGTGCTGTTGAGGCTGACCGCAAACTTGCCGTACGTGTCGGTGGCGAAAGTGTATTGAACGGTGGAGTCCACGCCCTTGGCGGCCGTCTGCCCCAGGTTCACCGTCGGCAGGCTGATATAGCTGATCTGCCCGTTGCCCGAACGGTGAATGAGGCTGCACAGCTTTTCGCTGTAGTAGCACTCGTTGAGGATGGTGCTAGGGTCCAGGCCATCGACGATGGTGTCGTTGAGATTGATGCGCCACACGTCCGCGCTGAAC
>CBAAAD010000150.1:1119-5744 GCA_964658785.1 uncultured Methylobacterium sp. | reverse complement strand
ACGACAGCCCGGGGAGCCAGTGCGGATCGTAGACCAGGCCGAAGTCGAAGGACTTGCCGTATTCAGGCCTCAGGTTGTAGCCAGCGGCGACCGAGCCGGAGCTCTTGACGCCGAGCTGCGCGTTGTTCTGCTGAAAGCTGCCGTTGGTAGGCACGTTGACGCACGCGGCCGCGTGCCCACCCGTATAGCCATCGCAAATATCCGTGGCGTCATAAGCACCACCCGACGTGCCCGCGTACAGCTCGCTGATGTTCGGGGCGCGGAACACCTGCGAAACCGTGCCGCGCAGCAGCAGGTCGGCGATGGGACGCCACTCGAGCGCCACCTTGCTGTTCGTCGTCGAGCCGGACGCGCTGTAGTCGGAATAGCGCGAGCCGATGTCGAGGTTCAACGAGTAGAAAAACGGCGTCTTCGACAGCAGCGGAATCAGCGTTTCGACATAGGCTTCTTTCACGTTGTAGCTGCCGCTGAGCACGGTGCCGCAGTCTTCCACCACGCCGCACAGGCCCGCATAGTCGCCGTCGCTGATGGCAGTGGCGATCGGTGTGTCGGTGGTATCGGACTGCGACTCCTTGCGGTACGACAGGCCGGCCGCCAGGCTGACCGGCCCGGCCGGCAGATCGAACAGCTCGCCGTTGGCGCCGACCTCGGCCTGTTTCATGGTGTAGCTGTATTGCGTGACTGGATTGACGATCAGCTTTTTCAACGCGGCAATCGTAGTCGGGTCATTGATATTGAAAATGTTGATCGGCGTGCAGCCGGCGATGACGTTGCCGGCCGAGCCGCACTTGACCACGCCATCGGTATCCTTGAACGACGCGCCCAGCGCTTCTTCGAAGCCCGCGTAGTTGATGAAGCCCTCGTTCTCGGTTTTTTGTTTCACCTTGGCGTAGTTGATGTCGGCATTCCACTGCCAGCTGCTGTCGCCGAAATTACCCTTGAGGCCGGGCGTGAACTGCAGGTTGTAGGTTTGGCTGGCAAAGTTGCGGTTGCCCAGCGAGGTCAGGCGCGTGTTCAAATCGTTATAGCTTTGGCCGGTGCTGCGGTCGGTGCCGAAATTGACGCCGAAGGGGTTGTAGTAGCTGTTCTTGGAAACGAAGAAGTCATCGGCGTTGGCGAAGATCGGCACCGGCGCGATGATCGAGGACGACGAGGTCTTGTTGTAGAACAGGTTCGCGTAGGCGTCGACGTTGGGCGTGATCTTGAAATCGCCGACCAACGACAGGTTGGTGCGCTTTTGCGGCGTTTCCACCAGATTGTAGGGCTGATAGTTGTAGGAGTCGGCCGAGGTATACGTGTGGTAGTCCGCCAGTGTCGTCGTGCCCGTGACACCGCTGTTGAGCGTCACATAGGTACCGTTGGCGTTTTCTACCAGTCCGGTCGGTGTGGCAGACGAGCCCAGATGAACCACGTTGCCATTTTTCAGGGCCAGCGCGTATTTCGCAAAGCTGCGCTCGCTGGATGAAATGGCGTTCTGACTCTGCTGGCTGGCGCCGACCAGCAGGTTCCAGCGGTCGCCGGAGATTCCGCCCATCGCGCTGAAGTTGCGCCGGTTGCCGTCGCCGTGCGAGCTGATGCCGTAGTCGCTGGTCAGCTGCACGCCCTTGTAATGGTCCTTCAGAATGAAGTTGACCACGCCGCCGATGGCGTCGGAGCCGTAGACCGATGACGCACCGTCGCTGAGCACCTCGATGCGCTCGATCATGTACGACGGAATGGTGTTGACGTCCTCGTAGGCCAGCCGATGGCCGTTGACCAGGACCAGCGTGCGGTTGGACCCGAGGCCGCGCAGCGACACCGTCGACGCGCCGGTGCCGCCGCCGTTGTCGATACCCGGGTTGGTGGCATTGCCGGCGATCGACGGCAGCTGCTGAATCAGATCGCCGACAGTCGGCTTGCCGCTGGCGGCGATCTGCGCGCTGTCGATGGTGACCACCGGGTTGGAGGTTTCGGTATCGACGCGGCGGATCAGCGAACCGGTCACCGTCACCGCGTCGAGATTCTTGGTGCCTTTCGCCGGGGTGTTTGTGTCTACACCGGTATTGGTGTCCTGGGCGTACGCGGCAAAGTTACCCAGCAAGCCGATGGCAAGGGTGGCCCTCACCGCATGCGCAAAAAGCGGATGATGTCGACAGGGCGAATGGTCGGATGGAACCCGGGATGGATTGAGCATGATGTCCTCGCTTGATTAGGCTGACGGTCGATGCGGCTTGGGGACGCATGCGTGGGTGGATTTGCGGTAACGGTCCGGCATCCATGCACGCCTCGCCGTGCGCTCCGAAGACTCCGGAACGGCGGGGCAGACGCTCTCCAAACTTTTCTTCAGCCGCGGCGACACGGCGTCAGCACCGCGTAGCGATGCCTTTATGCCTGAAAGATGCGCTTGAAAAGCGATCTATCGAATATTCAATTAGCCGTCTTTACGGCAAAACAAATGTCTAGCCAATGTCCGATGCAACGTCGGACTTCCAGTAAATAGCGTAGCGCTCGGCGTGAATGTGATTCAGCGGCGCAACGGCTACCTTGCCTTGTGGGGTTGTCGCTTCAAAACTCAGCTCGGATGCAGACCGCACGCGCATCCAGCTGACGTCGTGCGCGGCGCTGGCGAGAATCGTCGGCGACGGCTGCGGCTTGGGTTCCGGAACGGGCGCGGCGTCGTAGCCGCTGTACTGCATGGACTGCGTGAGTCCCTCGCTGCCCAGTCGTGCCGCAAGCACCAGCGGTCCGTAGAGCACGGCGCGCTGCGCGTCATCGCCGGGCAGCGCTTCGGTATACAGCTGCATCGGCAAGTCCAGCTCGATGCGGTCGCCGTTGCGCCATTCGCGGCGCAGCGTGAGATAACTGCCGGGCGAGGCGAATACGTCGAGCGTTTCGCCGTTGACGCGCACCGCGGCGTCGGGGCCGATCCACTGCGGAATGCGCAAGTGGATGGCGCGATGTGCCGGGGTCTTGAGCGCGAGCGTCAACCGTGTCAACGGCTCGCGCGGGAAGGCTGTTTCCTGCCGCAGCGTCAGCTGTTCTTCCGGCCAGCGCAATTCCGATGGGATAAACAGGTTGACGTAAAGATCTTTTCCTTCGCGGAAATAGATGCTGTCGTTGAAACGGGCAAACTCTTCGGCGCCGGAGCCGGTGCAACACCAGAACGAATCCGTGGGCGAGTTGTAAAGCTTGTTGCCGCCCGGCTGCAGCGAGTAGTAGTAGAGCTTCATGCCGTTGGCGTCCTGCGTACCCAGGCGCGCGTTGTAGAGCGTGCGCTCGTAATAGTCGAACGCGCGCGGATCGCCGTTCCACGCATACACGTGCCGGGTGAGCTTGAGCAGGTTGTAGGCCACGCAGCACTCGGCCGCGTAAAGCCCTAGCTGACCTTTCAGATCGCCGGGTCCCGTCTTCCAGAACTCGTCGTTGCTGGAGCCGCCGGTGGCGTAGGTGCGCTGGGTGGTGACGGTTTCCCAGAAAAACTCGGCGATGCGCCGATAGCGCGGATCGCCGGTCAGCTCGTAGCGGCGGGCCGCACCGATGATTTTTGGAATCTGCGTATTGCTGTGCAGGCCCTGCAACTCGTCGCGATGTGCGGCGAGCGGATCGAACAGGGATGCCTGATCGAAGCGATGCGCGGCATCCATGTAGCGACTGTTGCCGGTGATGGCATACAGCTCGTACATTGAGTCGTTCATGCCGCCGTATTCGGTTTTCAGAATATGCGCGAGTTCGGTATCGGAGAAACCGTTGAGCCAGCGCACCGTCCAGTTGCCGATGCCGGTGGCAACGGTCAGGGCCTGCTGATTGCCGGCATACCGGTACATGTCGAGCATGCCGGCCTGAATCTTGTGGATGGTGTAGAACGGCGCCCACACTTTCTGGCCGCTGCTCAGGCGATCGAAGAAGCTTTCGGGAAAGGCGCTGAGATAACCGTTGGGCTGCTGGCACGCCGCCAGCTGCGCCACCAGCTCGTCGCCGCGCGCCTTGAGTACTTCGTCGCCGTCACTGGCATACGCGAATGCCGCTGCCGACAGATAATGCCCGCCGCTGAAATGGCCGCGCAGTTCGCAATCGGGTTTCTCCCAGCCGCCCAGCGGCGCCGCGCTGGAGGCCAGGCCAGCCTGCAGGCGAAAGCTTCGCGCCAGCCGATCGACCGGAATGCTCTGCAGATAGCGGCGGTTGATCGCCGCGCCGGTCGCGAATTCGCTGTCCAGCAGGCGGACCTGATTCAGCGCAAACGCATGCATGCTTTGCACCGGCTTTTCGCGCGACGCCGCGTCGGTCAGCGTGGTGTTGGGAGCGGCGGTTTTCGGATCGGCAACGTCGGGAGCGAACGCGCGCGCGGCAGGTGTTACGGCAGCGGAGGCGAGCAGGGCGGCTGCGCCTTTGATGAACCGTCTGCGATGGATGTCGCCGCTGTGCATTCCAATCCCCGTGTGTGCATCGCGCCGTGGCGAGATGCGCTGATAGTTCCACCTTCGCTTTCATCGTGCCGTCACATAGCCCTGTCGTCTTGTGTCATTTGCGGCTATTGCATGCGGAAAACGGCATAGTTCTATACGTCGCACTGTTCTTTTCGCGGAGACGTTGCACGCCTAGTGATGCGCTGCGTGTATCGCTGCAGGCCGTATGCAACCACTGTGCGG
>CBAAAD010000150.1:0-1109 GCA_964658785.1 uncultured Methylobacterium sp. | reverse complement strand
ATCGCTAGGCGCCTTATGTAACGTCGCGTGCAGACGCGATACGTCGCACGTCGCGATCGTGCGGCGTGGCCGCGTCGTTCATGCGTTGGCGGGCAAGTTACCGCGCTTGCAATGCAGCGACAGGTGCATCGATACGCAGCAGCATCACGTCGTGCCGCTGCAGCGCGATGGGCATCGCCTCGGTAAGAGTGACGCTGCGGTCGCTCCATAAATCATGCGCGGGCTGTTCGCTTTTCAACCCCAGGCGCGACAGCGACAGATGCATGGGATGGCTGCCCGCGTGACGATCGCTACCTACGTTGAATATCGCCAGCGCCAGCGCGCCGCCCTGCAGCGGCCGGGTCCACACTTCGATTTCGCCATCGGCGTAGGCGCGCGTGGCCTGTTGTCCTAGCGGATCCTGATCGATGGCGATCACCGCGCGCCGGGTGAGGATGGCTTTTGTCGCCGGCGTCATATGCGCCAGATCGTTGCCTGCCAGCAGCGGCGCGGCCAGCATCGCCCACCAGCTGAAGTGCGCGCGATTCTCCGCGGGCGTCAGCTTGCCGTTGCCCACTTCCAGCATGTCCGGATCGTTCCAGTGGCCCGGGCCGGCATAGGCGGCGAGCCCGGCCTGCTGCGAGGCGATGGCGTAAATGCGATCCCATTCCGGCGTGATGTCGCTGGTGGTGCGCCACAGGTTGCCGCCGATATCCGCGCCGGCTGCCCACTCCCATGGCGCGTCCCAGCCGTACTGGCACAGCGAAAAGACGATGAATCGGCCGGTGCTCTTCAAGGCTTCATGCATGCGCCGATAGGCGTCGATCATCAGCTGCATCTGGCGGTCGGGATCGTGCGGCGCCTGCGCCTGCATCACGTCCTGGATATAGCTGCACAAATCGTATTTGAGATAGTCCACGCCCCAATCGGCGTAGCGGCGCGCGTCCTGGGTCTCGTGGCCGAGTGAGCCGGTGTATCCACCGCAGGTCTTGCTGCCGGGCGAGGAATAAAGCCCGAGCTTCAGCCCGCGCGCATGGACGTAATCGGCCAGCGCCTTCATGTCCGGAAAGCGCGCGTTGGGCTGAATCACACCGTTCGCATCGCGCGCGCCCTGCCAGCCATCGTCGATA
>CBAAAD010000149.1:0-7070 GCA_964658785.1 uncultured Methylobacterium sp. | reverse complement strand
ATGCCTTCCAGCGCGTCGGACAGGCAGTGCGCGTAGTCGTACATCGGATAGATCGGCCACGCGTCGCCGGTATTCTGGTGAGTGATCTTGCGGATGCGGTAGATCGCCGGGTCACGCATGTTCATGTTGCCGGAGGCCATGTCGATCTTCGCGCGCAGCGTCTTGCTGCCGTCGGCAAATTCGCCCGCGCGCATGCGCCGGAACAGGTCCAGATTTTCCTCGACGCTGCGCTCGCGGTACGGCGAGTTGCGCCCGCCGGTGGTCAGCGTGCCGCGGTACTCGCGCATGTCCTCGGCATTGAGATCATCGACGTACGCCTTGCCGTCCTCGATCAGCTTCAGGGCCGCGCGGTACATCACCTCGAAATAGTCCGAGGCGTGGCGCAGGTCGTGCCACTCGAAGCCGAGCCAGCGCACGTCGTCCTTGATGCCTTCGACGAATTCGGGGTCTTCCTTGCCGGGGTTGGTATCGTCCAGGCGCAGATTGCACCAGCCCTTGAACTCGCCGGCAATGCCGAAATTCAGGCAGATCGCCTTGGCGTGGCCGATATGCAGATAGCCGTTCGGCTCCGGCGGAAAGCGTGTGTGGATGGCGCTGTGCTTGCCCGAGGCGAGGTCGTCGCGCACGATCTGCCGGATGAAATTTTGCTGCACGACCGGCGTCCCGTTCGATGTGGCCGGGATGACAGGTTCGACGGTGAGGTTTTCGGTCGACATCGTGCAAAAACTCGTGGGCAATAGCGGAAACGTGCCAGTTTACCCTGTCACCGCCGCCGGGCGCAGAAAGCGGCCGCGCAGCGCAGTCGCGGCATCGCTTGCCGATCACGCGTGCGGGAGTTAGCTTGCATGTCATGCACATCATTTATCGCGCCGATAACCTGTTTGATGCCCATCTGGTGAAGGATGCGCTGGAGGCCGAGGGCATTCCGGCGTTCATCGCCGGCGAATACCTGACCGGCGCCGTCGGCCAGCTGCCGGCGATGGATTACATCGCCGTGATGGTGCCCGAATCGAGCCTGCCGTCGGCCAGCGACATCGTCCGTGCCGTGGAAGCGCAGCTCAGCGAGGCCCGGCTGGCGATGAAGGCGCAGGAGGACGCACCGGACGACCCGCTGGTTGCGTTCTGCTAGCCGCCGGCCAAGCCGCTTTTCCCCATTTCATCAGGCCGTGCAGCCAGCGCGGTAAAGCATCAGCCATGAACGATATTGTTTCACTGATTCGCGCCGTTCCGGACTTTCCCATTGCCGGCGTGACCTTTCGCGACATCACGCCGCTGCTGGCCGACGCCCGCGCCTTTGCCCGCTGCATCAGCGCGCTGGCCGAGCCATGGGCAGACCAGAACGTGCAGGCGGTCTGCGGCATCGAGGCGCGCGGCTTTATTTTTGGGGTGGGGCTGGCGCAGAAGCTGGGCGCCGGCTTTGTGCCGCTGCGCAAACCCGGCAAGCTGCCGCCGCCGGTGATGACGGTGGACTATCAGCTGGAGTACGGCAGCGATCGGCTTGAAGCGAGCACTGGCATCCTGCAGCCCGGGCAGCGCACCTTGATCGTCGACGACGTGCTGGCGACTGGTGGCACGCTGGCGGCGGCGCATGCCTTGATCCAGCGGCTGGGCGGCGAGGTTGTTGGCGCCAGCGTGCTGATCGAGCTTGATGCACTGAACGGGCGAAGCCGCTGGCCGGATGATTCACCTCTGCACAGCTTGCTGCGCTACTGACGGCGGTCGAATCAAACCGGGCGAAATAGCCCGACGAAGGCTACGGCGTGACCACGGCGAACTGTTCCACATACACCAGCTCGCAGGCGCCAGCGCCCACATCGTCCCGCGTCATCGAGGTTTTCCAGCGCCAGCCGTCCGGACGGCTGGCATCGACCAGGAAACCTTCGAAGTGCACTACTTGCCCGACGCGCACGTGCTCGAGTTCGTATTTGACGCCGGCATCGGCCGGAATGATGTGCATGTTGGCGCTGGAGGTTTCGATCTCGCTCCGGGGAATCGGAAACTGCTCCACGCGCCAGTAGTAGAAGCGATCGGACTGGGTGATCTTGATGTTTGCCAGCACGGCGCTGTCCGACATGCGGCCCCAGCCCAGCGCGAGGTCTTCGGGGATCAGCCTGGCATCGGCGCCCCAGGAATAGTCTTCGCGGGAAAGCACGCGCGCGGTCACCACGAAATGCGCACGCGTAGTCAGAGTCACATCGCCCTTTTGCAGCACCGGTGCATCGGCGCCGAAGTCATCCTGCTGCGGTATCGCTGGCGCCAGCACGCCGGTTGGCGGCACGACGGCGCGATGTCGCCAGTGGGACAGGGCGCCCCAGCCGACCAGCAACACCAGCAGAACGATCAGTAGTCGACGCATGACGCGCTACGCCTTTGTGGGTTGGCGGGGTGGTGGGGTGAAACCCCATACGTTTTATCAACGGGCTAGTCGATCGCCGCGGCCCCGGCGCATTCAGCCTTTTGCGTGCTTCGCCCGTCTGGCTGCCTCAATCCCCGGCACAAACAGATCCGGCGGCAGCTCCTGGAACACCTTGGCCAGGCGCGTGAGAAAGCCGGTCATCGACGCACTCTTGCGCCACACCATGGCGATACGCCGGCTCGGCGGATGCCCTGCGAATTCGATCAGATGCACGTTGTCGGTGCGCGCCATCGGCGGTTTGGTCGCCAGCGTGGGCAGCAGGGTGATGCCGACGTTGGCGGCCACCATCTGGCGCAAGGTTTCCAGGCTGGTGGCGCGGAAACCGGTTTTTTCGCCGGCGCCGGCCAGCTGACACACTTCCAGCGCCTGATCGCGCAGGCAGTGGCCGTCCTCCAGCAGCAGCAGCCGTTCGGCGGCCAGGTCGGACAGCTTGAGCCGGCCTTTCTGCTTCACCAGCGCATGGTTGTTCGGCACGGCCAGCACAAAGGGTTCTTCAAACAGGAACTCCGTGTGCAGCGAATCCTCGTGCAGCGGCAGCGCCAGGATGCCGGCATCGAGCGAGCCGTCGCGCAGCATGTGGATGATGTTCTCGGTTTTGCCTTCCGTCAGCAGCAGTTCCAGCCGCGGGAAGCGATCACGCAGCAGCGGAATGACGTGCGGCAGCAGGTAAGGCCCGAGGGTAGGGAAGATGCCCAGGCGCAGCGTGCCGGCTTCCGGGTCGCGGGTGCGCTGCGCGGTGGCCTTGATCTCGTCGACCTCGGCCAGCACCATGCGCGCACGTCGCGCGATTTCCCGACCGGTTTCGGTGAGCAGCACCTTGCGCGGCATGCGTTCGACCAGGGTTACGCCGAGTTCCTCTTCCAGCTTCTTGATCTGGGTCGACAGGGTCGGCTGGCTGACGAAACTGGCCTCGGCAGCGCGGCCGAAATGGCGGTACTCGGCCAGCGCCACCAAATAGTGCAGGTCACGCAGATTCATGAGCGGAGTCGGTTGCCGTGATAGTTGGTGCCTATGATTGTGATGTAGACCATCAATTTGAACAATCTGCGCCGGCTGCGTAGGATGGTGCGTCGCGACACGCTGTAAACGGGATAGCTGCTCAAAAAATAGCCACTCGTTTTGCAGGGCGTCAATTTGCCACACCCCTACCATTGGAGAAAAACCATGCTGACCATCGGCGACAAGTTCCCGCAGTTCAACCTCCTCGCGACCGTCTCCACCGAGAGCGTCGAGAAGGCGTTCGCTCCGATCGACAATGGCACCTACAAGGGCAAGTGGCTGCTGGTGTTCTTTTACCCGAAGGATTTCACCTTCGTCTGCCCGACCGAGATCAAGGGCTTCGGCGACCTGAACAGCCAGTTCGCCGACCGCGACTGCCAGGTGCTCGCTGCCAGCACCGACAGTGAGTTCGTGCATCTGGCCTGGCGCAAGGATCACAAGGACCTGCGCGATCTGCCGTTCCCGATGCTGGCCGACATCAAGAAAGACCTGACCTCGGCCCTGGGCATCCTGGGCGACGACGGCGTGGCCCAGCGCGCCACGTTCCTGGTCGATCCGGACGGCATCATCCGCTTCGTCTATGTCACCGACGGTTCGGTCGGCCGCAACCCGCAGGAAGTGCTGCGCGTGCTGGACGCGCTGCAGACCGACGAGCTGTGCCCGTGCAACTGGAGCAAGGGTGAAGAGACCCTGCACGTTGCCTGATAGCGCTCTCGCGTTGGCAGTGATTTGCTCGCAACACCCCGCGCGTCAGAGTTTGTCCCTCCCCCGCTGACGCGCGGGTTACGCCACCGGCGGCGACGTTTGCTTCGCCGCCGGTTTTTTTCCTCGCTCCTCAAATCGAGTCCATCCATGGACTCTCCCCGCGTGCCCAAAATTTTGTTTGTTATTCCCGAATTCTACCGAGGTGTTCCATGAGTCTTGCCGATCTGAAAAGCCAGTTGCCCGACTATGCCAAGGACTTGCGCCTGAACCTGGAGTCGGTGCTGACCGAGGGCGGCGCGCCCGGCCTGACCCAGAAGCAGATCGTGGTGATCGCCCTGGCCTCGGCGATTGCGTCGCGCTACAAGCCGCTGACCGCCGCCATCAACGAACTGGCCGCGCAGCACGCCAGTGAAGACGAGCTCAAAGGCGCGCGCGTGGCCGCGTCGATCATGGGCATGAACAACATCTACTACCGCTTCATCCACCTGGTCGGCGACGCCGAATACGGCACGCTGCGCGCCAACCTGCGCATGAATGCGATGGCCAATCCCGGCGGCGACAAGGTCGACTTCGAGCTGGCTTCGCTGGCCGTGTCGGCCGTCAACGGCTGCGGCATGTGCCTGGAGTCGCACGAGAAGACCCTGCGCAAGCACGGCCTGTCGGCGCAGCCGATCCAGAGCGCCGCACGCATCGCCGCCGTGATCCACGCGGTCGCCGTGGCGCTGGAGCAGGCCGACGTGGCGGGCTGATTGGCCACCGCGATGTTGCATTGAGTCAAGCAATACAGACGACCCCGGTCCGCCATGGCCGGGGTTTTTCGTGCGTGGGCGTTCGCCGTGCATGCCTTCTGGCACTGTGTCGAAAGTCATGCGCCGCTTAGCGTGGCGGTTCACTCTTTCGGTATCGGGGTCTTCCATGCGTCGTTTCGTCCGTCCACTTCTGCTTACTGCGTTGGCCAGCTGCTGTGCTGCCGCGTTTGCTGCCACCACCGATCGGGTGCCGCAGGGCCGGTTGCCGCAATGGGCCGTGCCGCAGTCGTATGCGCTGTCGTTCAAGGTCGATCCGGCGCAGGAGGATTTTTCCGGCACCACCAAAATCACCGTCAAGCTCGCCAAGGCCTCCGATCACCTGTGGTTGGATGGCGCCGAGTTGAAGGTATCCAAGGTCACCATCACCGACGCAGCAGGCACCGCGCATGCCGGCACCTACACCGTGGCCGATGCGAAGGCCGGCGTGGCGCGCGTGGATTTCGGCAGCACGCTGAAACCGCAGATGCTGACGCTGGCGTTTGAATACACCGCGCCGCTCAACGCGCAGCTGCAGGGCCTGTACAAGGTATCGGCCAAGGGTCAGCCGTATGCGATGACGCAGATGGAGCCGATCAGCGCGCGATTCGCCTTCCCGGGTTTCGACGAGCCGGGCTTCAAGACGCCGTTCACCATCAGCCTCACGATTCCCGAGAAGGACACCGCGGTCGCCAACACCCAGCAGGTGAAGGAAACCAAGGCTGAGGCCGGCTGGAAGACGCTCGACTTCGCGCCGACGCTGCCGCTGCCGACCTATCTGGTCGCCTTCGGCGTCGGCCCGTGGAGCATCGCCACCGCGCCGGATATTTCGCCGGACACCTACCGCACCGCGCCGCTGCCGCTGCGCGGCATCGCCTCCGATGGCGAGGCGCACCGCATGCAGCACGTGCTGGGCGAAACGCCGAGCATCATCCACGCGCTGGAAAACTATTACGGCTTCGGCTACCCGTGGGACAAGCTCGACGTGCTGGCTGCGCCGGACTTTGCCGCCGGCGCGATGGAGAACGCCGGCCTGGTGACGTTCCGCGACTGGCTGCTGCTGCTCGACAAGGACTCGCCGGCGCGCAATGTGCGCGGTTCGTTCAACGTCACGGCGCACGAGCTGGCGCACCAGTGGACCGGCGATACGGTGACGATGGAATGGTGGAACGACATCTGGCTCAACGAAGCGTTTGCCACCTGGATGCAGCAGAAAGTGACCGAGCAGGTGCATCCCGAGTACCGCGCCGACCTCGATCGCGTGACCGGCGCGCAGGGCGCCATGGCCAACGACAGCCTGGTCAGCGCGCGCAAGATTCGTCAGCCGATCACCGGCAATGGCGACATCGAAACCGCCTTCGACGGCATCACCTATCAGAAGGGTGCCGGCGTCATCGGCATGTTCGAAAACTACGTCGGTGAAAAAACCTTCCAGAAGGGCATGCAGGCGTATATCCAGAAGCACAAGTTCGGCAACGCGGTGGCCGATGATCTGGTGTCCTCGATCGCCACGGCGGCCGGCAAGGGCAACGATTTCAAACAGGCCTTCAACAGCTTCCTCGACCAGTCCGGCGTGCCGTATGTGCAGACGTCGCTGCAGCAGCAGGGTGGCAAGACCGTGCTGAAACTCAGCCAGAGCCGCTTCCTGCCGGTCGGCAGCACCGGCGACAGCCAGCGCGTATGGGGCATCCCCGTGTGCGTGCGTTACGGAACAGCCGATGGCAGCAAGGTCAGCTGCGATGTGCTCGCCAAGGCCGGCGGCAGCATGGTGCTGCCCGGCGCCAGCCAGCCGACCTGGATCATGCCCAACGCGAATGCCAGCGGCTACTACCGTTTCAGCCTGGGCAAGAAAGAGTTTGCCGATCTCACCGCCCACGTGGGCCAGCTCAGCGACGCCGAGCAGCTTGCCTATGCCGATGCCGTCGATGCCAGCTTCCAGCACGGTGACATCGACGCCGGCGACGCGCTGGCCGCGCTGAAGCCGCTGACCTCGTCGAAGATTCTGGTAGTAGCCACCGCGCCGCTCGATCAGGTCGAATGGATTTACCGCAACGAAGCCAGCACCGACGCCCAGCGCAACAAACTTGCCGCGTGGGTGAAGGACGCCTACCTGCCGCGTCTGCAGCAGCTCGGCTACCAGCGCAAGACCGGTGAGCCCGGCGACG
>CBAAAD010000148.1:0-7078 GCA_964658785.1 uncultured Methylobacterium sp. | reverse complement strand
GGCCCAGTCCTTAAAGGTTCAAGCGTCACCACGCATGCTTCGGCGTCAACTTATTCACGAGACGCCGTCATCGTTCATCCGCTGCAGGTCAAACATCAGCGCCGGCCATCGCCCCATGCCGATCAGGCGGCCCACGAGCCGATGTCGCTGGACGAGGCCACGTGCGCGATGCTGCGCCAGCAGCGGTGGCGCCAACCGCCACGCGGCCACCGTGGACTTTGGCTGCCGCTGGCGATGGTCCTGCTGCTGCACGGGCTTCTCGGCTGGTTTGTCGGGTCGCAGAGTAATCCCGCGCCGGCAGCCACGACGGCAAGTACGGGGTATCAGCACAGCGACGCGATCGAAATTCGCTTTATTCCGAGCACCGCACCCACGGTCGCACCGCCATCACCGGACGTGCCAGCGCCGCCTGGGCAGCAGTCGAGGCAGCAGCCAGCACAAATGCCGTCCCCGGCAAAAAGGGTGTCGGAACGTCCGCGCGTCATCACACGGCCGGAACCGCCCTCGAAGGATGCGATGACCGTGCAGGTGCCGGCGACCCAACCGGACAGCACGCCACCGCCCACGCTGTTCGACAAAAGCGGCCAGCCACTGCTGCCCGCATCGGCTACCAGCGCGCCGCCCCAGCCGGAGGCGGACTACGTCCAGCGGATGCCGACGGATGGCGACAAGGTGATGCAGCACAGCACCCCGGTGAAATACGCGCCCACGCGCTTTGACAAGGACTGGCACAAGACCAGTTCGGTGGATGGCGCTCTGCAGAAAGCGGTCGATGCCACCACGGTCAAGAAGACCTTCACTCTGCCTGGTGGCGTCCACATCCACTGCGCCGTTTCGGTGGCGATGCTGGCCGGCGGCTGCGGCGGTGATCCGCCGCCGCCACCATCGAAAAAGGACGGCGACGAGCGATTGAGCATGGCGCCCTCACAACAGTTCGGCAAAGACCCGCATCCACCCACGCCGCCGAGTTTGCAGGCATGCATCGCGATGTATCGCGCGAACAAGCCGCTGGAGCACGGCTGCCCGGTGGACACGCCCAATCGCGCGGTCGATGCGGAAAAGGCGGAGGCCGCCGCCAAGGCCGCGGCTGGCAAGCCCTAGGGTATCGCCGTTGATTTAACGGGTATCGGCGAAACCGGAGGGCGCCGCTACACTGGCGCCCATGCCGCCGCCGCCCATCGATCCCGCCGCCCCCGGTGATTCCGCCAATCGCCCCGCGCGGGTCCTGATGGACTCGCCGCTGGCGACGTCTACGCGGGTGATTGCCCGCCGTCGGCTGACGCGCCAGGAGCCGCGGGAAAGCTGGCGGCGCATCATCGGCATCGTCGGCGCGGTGCTGCTGCATATCGTGTTTTTGCTTGTTTTCATCCTCGGGCCGGTCGACGAGGGCAGGCTGATTCCGGAGTCCAAGGTCGTGGCCCTGCACGTGCGCCTGATCGATGCGCCCGAACCGCCGCCACCGCCGCCGATTCGCGGCACGCCGCCGAAAGAAAAGGGGCCGAGGCACAAAGGGCAGGCCGCTGCGGCGTCCAAGCAGCGCGCCAATGTAAGCCCGCGCAGCAGCGAGCCGTCGACCATGTCGGTCGCGCAGGCCAGCCCGGCCACGGCGCCGCCGGTGGTGGCGCAGACGGCCGTGACCCACTCACCGACACCGAAGCGGGTGGCCGCACCGAAGCCGCCGGTCAGCCTGCCCAAGCCGGCACCCACGCCGCAGCTGCAGCCCATTCCCATCGCCGGTCCGCCGCCTGCCGTGGTGCTCGCCACGCCGACCATGCACGCACCAGTGCCGCCCAGGTTCCAGCCCGAACCCGTGCGCGCGCCGCAGGCCGAGGGCAATCAGCCGATGCCGCCGCCGGCCTCGCTGGCGCTGCCGGACGTGCCGCCCCAGGCCATGCCTGCGGTCGACAAGCCGACCATCGCACTGACCAGCGTGGCACCTCCGGCCGACGTACCGCCAAGCGTGGCGCCCGCACGTGCGGAAACGCCGGCGGCGCCCCCGGTGCCGGAGCTGCAGGCCATTCCGCTGCCCGCCCAGCCCGCGCCGGCGGTAAATCTGAAGGCATCGCTGAGCGTGGCCGCGCCGGCCGTGCCGCGCGAGCTGCCGCAGGTGCAGGCGCCGACGGTGCAGCCCGCCGAAGCGCAGCTTGAGGCGGTGCCGCTATCGCCCACCACCCGTCCGAACGTGGCCTCCGTAGCGCCGACGGTGAAGATCAATGTTGCCGACAAGGCGTCGGTTTCGGCCGTCCAGACGTCCATACCCAAGCCGGATCTCAGCCTCCAGCCGCCCCTGCCTGCACCGGCTTCCGCATCGGATCAGTCATCCAGCGTCAGTCAGGCGGCGCCATCGGCGAGCAAGGCGCAGGCGGCCAGTCCGTCGGTCGCCAATGATTCGGCCGAGGCCAAGTCAGCCAGCAGCCGGCCGGACGCCAGCGCCAGCCAGAGCAGCACCGATCACGATGTCAGCACCGCGCCCAATGCCACGCCCCAGGGCAGCGACACCGCGACGCCCGGCGAAATCAATGGCGTAGCCAACGCGCCCGATACCCTGGGAAAGCGCGGTACCCAGCCCTCGTCGACGCAGGGTCAGGGTGCCACCAGCGAAGCCCCGTCCAAAGGCAAGAACGACGGCACCGGCAAGGTCGATTCCGGCACGGGTCCGGTAGGCACGATTTCTCAGGCCGGTGCCGAGCAGGGTGCCAGGCAGGGTGACGTCGGCAGTTATGTGCAGGTGGTGCCGCACGGCGACACCAAGATCATGGAGCACAACGCGCCCAATATCGGCTACAAGGCCACGCGTTTCGACAAGGACTGGACGCCGCCTGGTGAAAGTACGGTCGACACGGCCCTGCGGCACGCCGTGGAAAAAACCACGGCCACGCATACGTTTCACCTGCCGCAGGGCGTGCGCATCAAATGCGCGCTCTCGCCGCTGCTGCCGATGGCGCTTTTGAGCTGCGGCAACGGCGATCCACCGCCTGCGCCCGTGGCTGACAAGGTCTACGACCGCATGCATCTGGCGCCAGCCAATCCGCTGGTGCCACCCGTGGCCGCAGCCAGCGCGGCGTCCGTCGCCAGGGCGGCGCCGATCAAGCTCGACAACAGCGCCGAATGCGCTGCTGCCCGCGTCAGCGGTGGGCCGCCACCGCCGGGCTGCGAATCGATCATCCTGCCGGTCAAGCTGGCACAGCCGGCGTCGTCATCCTCGTCGTCCAGATCGTGGGTGCCGGCGAGCGACCAGTTTCATTGAGCTTCGTTTGGTGAGCGGCTCTTTTGGCGAATGCGTCGATCCATGAGCCGACGCGAAGCTTTGGATTGAATAATACGAGTCGATCGTTTCGTAAGCGGGATGTTTGGCCCGCAAAATATCGATCGAAAAAATCGCCTTGTGATCTAAAAACAAATGGCCGTAAAGACGGCCATTTGTTTTTCACCAGCGGAATGAATGGTCAGGAAAGACGCGACAGTTCGTGGGTCAGCGGCAGCCGCCGAATACGCACGGCAGTGGCGCGGAACACCGCATTGGCGAGCGCTGGCGCCGCCGTCGGCATGGCGAGGAAGCTGGCGCCGGCCGGATCGCGGTCACCGGGCACCGTGATCACTTCCACTGCGTTAGGCAGCTGCGCCATCGTGGCGAGCGGATAGTCCTTGCCGCTGTGTTGCTGGATCTGGCCGTCCTTGAACGTGATGGACAAGTTCAGTGCGGTAGACAGCGCATCGAGCGTGGCGCCGGCGACCTGGCCCTCCAGGCCCATCGGGTTGATGATGCGGCCAACGTCCACGGCGCAAACCACGCGCTGGACGATGAGCTTCTGATTCTGGCTCGCCACCTCGATCGCGTGTGCCACATAAGCACCGTTGAAATGCCAGCAGGCAATGCCGAGGCCATTGACGCTGTGCAGCCAGTTTTTCCACTCGATACGATCGGCAACCAGCTTGAGCACGTTGATCAGTCGGCCGGTATCGAACGTGCCGCCTCCGCTCAGCGGCAGCTCGCGCGCATCGCCCAGCAGGCGCAGGTGCGTGTTGAGCGGATCCTCATTCATGCTGTGCGCGATTTCGTCGATGAAGCTTTGCACCGCGAACGCGTTGCTGAGGTGCGGCATGCTGCGCGCCGGGCCGCGGGGTATGGCTGAGGCCTGCGCGTACCAGTCGCTGCGGTAGTTGGGCACCAGCGCGGCGGGCAGCTGGTCGACGTCGACCTCGGATGTCCACAGGCGGCTATCGGGCACGCCACGGTTGACCAGCGCCGAGGCGCTGGCCATGCGTTGATTCCAGCCGGTGATCTGGCGCTTGCGATCGATCACCACGCTCAGCTGATGCACGCTGCCCGAGCGGTAGTAATCGTGGGCCAGGTCCTGATCATGGGTCCAGATGAGGCGAACGGATTTCTTGATGTCCTTGTTGGTGGCGAGCATCACGGCCTCGGCCACGTAATCGTGGTCGAGGCGTCGGCCGTAGCCACCGCCCACGCGCGGTACGCTGATCTGGATCTGATCGGGGTTGAGGCCGGTCAGGCGATGCACCACGGCCCAGGCTTTCTGTGGCGCCTGTGTCGGCACGACCAGGGTGGCCTTGTTTTTTTCCACGCGCACGAGGCAGTTCATCGGCTCGGCGGTGGCGTGCGCCAGCCACGGCTGGAAATACGTGGCTTCCAGCCGGCGGGCGGCCTTCTTGCTGGCCGCGTCGAAGTCGCCGTCGTTGCGCACTCGGGTGGAGGGGTCGGTTTTACCGGCGAGCAGGGCGCTGGCCTGCTGCTCCAGCGCGTCGCTGCTCTCGCTGTTGCTGGCGCCAGGCTTCCATGTCAGCTTGAGCTTCTGTCGGCCCTTGAGTGCCGACCAGGTGTCCTCGGCGACCACGGCTACGGCGATGGTGCTCAGCGTGGTGCCGGCCTGCTGGCCGACTTCCGGATTGAGCTGGAGCACCTTCAGCACACCCTTGACCGCCAGCGTCTCGGTAAAGTCGATGCCGTCCAGCGTGCCGTCCGGCCAGGGGCAGTGCACCACCACGGCGGTGAGCGTGTCGCCATATTGCTGGTCGATCGTAAAGCGGGTCTGGCCGGTGACGATTTCGCGCGCTTCGACGTCGCCGGCGGGGTTGCCGATCAGCTGGTAGCGCTCGGCAGTCTTCAGCGGCGGCACGCTGTTGGGCATGTCGATCTTGCTGGCATCTTCGACCAGGCTGCCGTAGGTAAAGCGGCGTCCATCCAGTGCGATGACGGTGCCGGATTCGCAGCGCAGACGATCGGCCGGCACGCCAAGGCGCCGCGCCGCCGCCTGAAGTAGAAGCCAGCGCGCCACCGCGCCGGCCTGCCGCAGGTCCGCCCAGGCAGCCGAAATCGATGCGCCCGTGCCGCCCACCTGGCGGCCGTAGATCCAGCTCGGCTGGCCGTTGTTGTCGGTCACGCCAAGGCCCAGTGACACCGCGCTGACGCGGTTCCAGTCGGCGTCCAGTTCGTCGGCGATGATGCGCGGCAGCGACGTGGCCACGCCGCTGCCGGTGTCCGGGTCGCGTACGCCGATCAGCACATTGCCATCGGTGTCGATGCGCACATACGCGCCGATGCCGTAGAACGTGTCGCCCAGCAGCGAGGGCGGCAGCGGCGCATCGGTGTCCGCGGCGTCGGCCATGCGGATGCCCACCACCAGCGCGCCCGCGGTACCGGCGAGCACCTGCAGAAAGCGCCGGCGCGACAGCTGGATACCGCGAATATGGTTTTGATCGCTCATGCCTGTCCCGCCTTGCCGGCGGCCACGCGCTTGATCGCGCGCCGTACGCGCGTCTGGCAGCCGCAGCGGCACACGTTGGGCAGCGTGTCGATGTCGTCGTCGCTGGGCTGCTTCTTGCGCTTGAGCAGATCGACGGACGCAATGATCCAGCCCGGCGTGCAATAGCCGCAGCCGATGGCATCCTCGTCGATAAAGGCCTGCTGCACCGGATGCAGGGTGCCGTCATTGGCGGCAAGGCCCTCGACCGTGACGATTTCCATACCGGCCGCCTTGGCCACGGTGATCGAAATGGCCGAGGTTGCCTTGCCCTTGAGCAGGATCAGGTCAGCACCGTTCTCGCCGTGCTCGCCGCCGTATTTGGTGCCGGTCAGTCGAAGCACGTCGCGCAGGTACCAAAGCAATGGCATCTGCGGATCGCCGGTGTGGCGGTAATGCTCGCCGTTGATCTGCAGGTCGATGCCGTCACGGATCTTGTCCGGCACGATGGTCTCGTTGTTGGCCGGCAGAGCCTGGGCTTGCGCAAGCGCCATTCAAAATCTCCTCGAAAGCTGTGCCGCCATTGTCGCATTGCTGGGCCGGACGCGCTGCTGAACAAGCCGCACCGCGGGCATCTGCCATCTGGGCGCCATGTCGAACTGACCCGGTGGTTTGCGCGCCATCGCTGCGGCTGAAGCCTGACGGGCCTCGCCAGCTGCAGCACTACGACTTCAAGCCGAACAGGCGGCGCCAGATGAAATACGCCGGTACCCCGGCGGCGATGATGATCAAGCCGATGCCCGCATTGGTTGCATTCTCGCGCATGGTGGCCACCACCACGCAGGCGATGACCACGACAAAAATGAGCGGCAGCAGCGGGTAGCCCGGCACCCGGAAGCGGATGGCGTCGTCGTCGTGGCGGCGATACCAGAACAGCGTCGCGACACCAACGGCGCACGCCAGCCAGTCGCCGAAGGTGGCGTAATCGAGCAACTGGCTGTAGCTGCCCGTGGTGGCCAGCAGGATCGACCAGCCGATCAGGATCAGCAGGGCGATATTCGGCGTGTTGTAGCGCGGATGCAGTCGCGCCACCGAACGGAAGAACAGCCCATCCTCGCCCATGACCTGCAGCACGCGGGCGCCCGCCACCAGGGTGATATTGCAAAACCCGAGCGCGGAAATCGCCACGCCCAGCGCGATCACCCGCGCGCCGAAGGAGCCAAACACCTTCTGCATCACATCGGCGGCCGGAGCATGGCTGGCGGCCAGCCCGGCGTGCCCCAGCGCTGCCAGGTAGGCCACGTTGACCAGCACGTACGCCACAATGACCATCAGCATGCCCATGGTCAGCGCGCGCGGCAGCGTGCGCTGAGGAT
>CBAAAD010000147.1:0-7110 GCA_964658785.1 uncultured Methylobacterium sp. | reverse complement strand
GCAGCGCCAGCGCGCCCGCTTCGAAGCAGTACATTTCCAGCGCAAAGGCGCCAAGCGCGGCGGCCAGCCACGCTGCCCACGGCCGCTTCCACACCAGTGATAACGCCGCGGCAATCAGCGCGGCAATGCCGAAACCGTTACTCAGAAAACTGATCACGATGGCCTGACGCGCGCTGCACCACCACGGGCCGTGCCCGCTTTCACACAACTGCACGACGGCGCTGGGTTCGACCAGGCCATAACGCAGCGCCGCCGAAAGCACGCCCACGGTGATCAGCAGCAGCCAGGGCAGCGCCTTGCGCGACCAGTCGGCGGTATTCGATGGGGAACTCATGCGCTCGGACTCGTGCAGGTGATGGTGCGAATGCGGTGGACTGGCCGGTGGCTCATCGGCGGCGTCCCCGCGCGGCGGTGCCAACGTGTGCGGGCAGCCGGATCTCTGCCGCGATGGGCAGATGATCAGAAAAAGCCTGCGGCAGGGTCCAGGTCTTGTCCAGTTGGATCGCCGCCGTGGTCAGGATATGGTCCAGCGCCCGGCGCGGTTTCCAGCTGGGAAAGGTCGGCGTGGACTGTGCTGGCGGCTGCAGGCCGCACCTGGAAAACAGGTAGCGCATTTCCGCGCTGTGCGGCTCGGTGTTGAGATCGCCCATCAGCACCGCGTGCGGAAAATCCTGCAGCAGCTCGGCGATAAACCCCAGCTGCTTCGTCCGCGCCGGCGCGCTCAGCGAAAGATGCGCCACCATCACCGCCAGCGCGCTGTCGCCTTCACCGAACTGCGCCAGCAGCGCGCCGCGGCCGGGGATGCGGCTGGGCAGCGGATAGTCCAGCACCGAGCTCGGTTCCATCCGGCTGATCAGCCCGTTTGCCGAATGCGCCAGTCGCGCCATCGGGCGGTTCGGCTGGTGGCTCCAGAACGGCATGCCGGAGGTTTCGGCGAGATAGCGGGTCTGGTTGAGAAAGCCCGAGCGCAGGCTGCCGGCGTCGGCTTCCTGCAGGCCGATCACGTCGAACTGCGGCAGCACCTCGGCCAGCCGGTCGAGGTTGTCCATCTTGCTGCGCCCGGGCAGCACGGCGGTGAGGCTGCGCGTGACGTATTCGCTGTAGCGCTGCACGCTGGCGCCGGCCAGGATGTTGCAGCTCAACAGGCGCAGACGGCGCTCGGCGGGTGCGGCTTGGGGACTGGCAGCGCGATTCATTGCAGCAGACTACGCGGGGAAGGGAGGCGGTGGCGCGGCGAAGCAAACACGGACCGCTCTGCCGGCCCGCCACCGTGCGAAGCATGGCGGACCCGACGTGAATACCGTGCCAGCCGCTCCGTGCGCCGCGACGCGTCACGCATCGGGAAATTACTTCTTGCTGTTCCCCAGCTCGCGCTTGGCCAGCCACAGCGCTATCGCGGCGAGTTCATCGGCATCCTTCGCACCGGTCACACGATACTTGCCGTCGACCACGAGCGTCGGCGTGCCGTCGACCTGCCATTTCTGGATCAGGGCCAGATCGCTCTTCAACTTGGTCGCGACCTCGTCGGAGGTGGCGATACGCATGAATTCAGCACGGTTGACGCCCTGGCGTGCATAAAAATCGGCCAGCTCATCCAAGGAATTGATCGGATAGTTCTGCCCAAATTTTTCCGTAAAAAGCTCCAGGTGCGTGCGGTCGACCACTCCCAGCTGCTTGGCGGCATAGTAGGCCTGCGCAAACGGCAGCCACTCGGCGCTGAACGGTGCCGGCATCAGCTTGAATACGACGCCGGGCGGCAGCTCCTTGCGCAGCTTTTCGGCGATCGGCGCGAAATGCGCGCAGTGAATGCAGCCGTACGAAAATACCTCGACCACCTCAACCTTGCCCTCGGGACTGTAACGCTGCGTCGGCGCGGGCAGCGTGACGTACTGGCTGCCTTCGGTGTAGGGCGCCGCCGCCGTCGAGCTGGACTGTGCGCCGCAGGCGCTGGTCAGCAGCAGGCCGCCGAGCAGGGCGAGCAGTCGCAAACGGGCAAATCGCTTCAGCATGGCATTTCTCTTTGAGTGACAGCCGCAGCCGCCGTGGAATCGATGCATCGGGCCGCATTCATCGGCCGGCATTCGAGAAATTTACTGGGCGGCAGCTTCTTTTGCTACCAGCCATTGGGTCAGTTCAATGGATTTCTTCATATCGCCGAGCTTGAGCGGATTGACGCGGTACTTGCCGTCGATGATCAGCGTCGGCGTGCCCTCGACGCCATAGGCTCTCATCATGTCATCGGCGCGCTTCATCTTGAGGTTTACCGCAAACGAGCTGGTCACCGCGACGAAATCCCTGGGATTCGCGCCGACTTTGGCGTAGACCTTCGCGATGTCATCAATCGTAGGAAGCTCGTCCTTGGGTTTCAGGCCAGTGCCACTGGCGTTTTCCGAACTGAGCTCGCGTGTGGACCACACCGCGTCGTACATGGCGTCGTTGCCTTTGTCGGCCACGCCCAATGCCTGCGCCGCGTAATAGGCGCGCTGCATCGTGACCCAGTTTTCCTGCGGCATGAACGACGCAGGCAGGTAGGCCACCACGACATTGGCGGGCATGCTCCTGACCAGCTCGTTCATGGTCGGGTGGTAGGCGTTGCAGGCGGGGCAGCCGTAAGAGAACGCTTCGACTACCTCGATCTTGTCGGTGTCGGTCAGCTTGGTGCCGGCGTCGATGACCTGATAGTCCGTGCCCTCGACCCACTTGCCGCTATCGGCGAACGCCGCGTCGGGCTTTGACGGTTTGTCATCGGTTGTTGCGGGCGTTGTCGCGGCGGCTGTGCCTGCCGGCGCCGGAGCCGTGCTTTCAACCGCGGCGATGGGTGCTCTGGGTGATGCAGCGCCTGCGGCCGTGCCGCTATCGCCATCGTGGCTGCAGGCGGCGATAGCGAACAGGGCGGCGCAAAGCAGCGGTGAACGCTTGAGCACGGAGCATCTCCCTGCAGGCACAGCGGCTAGAACCATTCGACCAGGGCCATTCGACACCGACGATGGTGCGCGGTTACTTGCCGGCCGTTTCCTTGGCGACCAGCCACTGCACCAGCTCGATGGTCTGCGGCAGGCCGCCGGCGTCTTTCGGCGTCAGCCGGTATTTGCCGTTGACCACGATGGTGGGGGTGCTGTCCACGCCCAGCGCCTTGAGCTCGTCATCGGCGCGCTTCATCTGGGTGTTGACGCTGAAGGAGTTGGCGACGCCGACGAACTGTTTCGGATCGACGCCGTATTTGGCGTAGAACTTGGCCACGTCGTCGATGGTCGGCCACGCCTCGTGCGGCTTGGGCTTGCCGGCCTGCAGGTCGTAGGTGGCCAGCTCGCCGGTCTTCCATGACGCATCGAACATCGCGTCATAGGTTTTGTCGGCGACGCCGAGCGCCTGGGCGGCATAGAACGCGCGCTGGAACAGCGGCCAGTTTTCGTCCGGGCGGAACGAGGCCGGCAGGTAAACCACCACCGCGTTCGAGGGCAGGCTCTTGACCAGCTGATCCATCGTGGTGTGGAACGAATTGCAGGCCGGGCAGGCGTACGAGAATACTTCCGTCACCTCGACCTTGCCCGGGTGGCTGGTCGGCTGCGCCGGATCGACCAGATAATAGTTCTTGCCCTCGACCCACTTGCCGTCATCGACGAAAGGCGCGGCGGGTTTGGCCGGCGGGGCGTCGGCGGTTGCCGGCGTGGAAGCGCTGGCGGCCGGTGCAACGGTGGCTGCGGCGGCGGGCGCCGTGCTTGCCGGAGCAGGCGCCGTGGCAGCGACCGCGGGCGTGGTCGAGGCAGTCGGCGCGGGTGTGGATGCGCTGTTGTCGCCGTCGTGGCTGCAGGCGGCGAGCGCGAGCAGAGCGGCGCACAGGAACGGTAAACGCTTCAGCATGAAAACCTCGGAACGGAAGGGGAGCGAGGCCGGATGCGGCCGTAAACCGGATGAATCATCAAGGCCGGGTGGAGCTGGGACCGCCGGCGCCGACGCGAGTTCGGCGCGCGATCAACGTCACATTGAATCAGGGGCTCGCCGGTGCCGCGGTGGCGTCTGCGCTGTGCAGGCCTTCCACATAGCTGGCCAGTGCGGCGATATCGTTGCTATCCAGCCGCTGCGCGATGGCCGGCATGATCTGCGAATGCGCGTCGTCGCCCCAGCTGGTGCCGTCGTGCCAGGCCTTCAGCTTGGCCTGAATGTACTGCGCGTGCTGGGCCGTGAGCTGGGGATACATGGCGCCCGGGTTGCCGCGGCCGTCGATGCTGTGGCATGCCATGCAGGCCGGAATGCCGCGCGTGGCGTCGCCTTCACGGAAAAGCGTCTGGCCGTGATCCACCAGCGCCTGATCGGCGACGCCAGGCAGCGACTTTTTACTGGCGAAGTACGCACCGATGTCCTGCATGTCCTGCGGCGACAGCGGCGTGGCCATACCCAGCATGATCGGGTTCTGCCGCTTGCCGGCCTTGAAGCTGGCCAGCTGATGGGCAATGTAGGCCTCGCTCTGGCCGGCCAGTTTCGGATACTGCGGATCGCTGGAGTTGCCATCCAGCCCGTGGCAGGCGCCGCACACGGCAGCCTTTGCCTGTCCAGCCGTGGCGTCGCCGGGTTTGATGGCCACCGCCACTGTGGGCGCGCTCACCGTGCTGACCGACGGCGGCGTGGTGGCCGCTGTCGACTCCGGCGCGCTGGCGGCGGCAGCCGGTTTTGCTGTCGTACCCGCCGCTGCGGGTTTGGCCGAGGTTGCGGCGGAGGCGGGTTTGGCAGCGGCGGTCTGCGCCATCACAGCACCGACGGAAAGGGCAAATGCAAGAGCTGCGGCGGAGCCGAAAACAGCGTTCCGAAAACCGGCGGACCGAAAACTCATACACTTGACTCCCGAGAAACTTGCGGACACCGCCGCGGATCGCCGTCATTCGGCTCGCATCAGGCAGTAACCCAAGAATTATCCCTGTGCCACCGTCCCTTGGTCAAACCATTCCCATGTCCAATCCTCCCGAGCCTGCTCATGATGTCCAGATGCCCCGCGCCGAGAGCTGTTTACGCGCAGGCCAAGAAAGAACGAGGACGTGGACGTCTGTCCACAACCGAGTGATGACGCCGGCCTGCGCGCAAACAGACTCGGCCCGAAAAGTTGCCACCCAGTGGCCGCCATGCGGCAGCGCGCGGCTTGGCCTGACTCCCGGTCAGGCGCTGCGCCACTCACTTCCACCTGACGGCCACTGGGTGGCAACGCGGGGCATCCGGACACCATGAGCAGGCTCTTACAAGGCGCGCAGTTCGTGCTCGCCGCCCATCGCATCAGCCAATTGCCCGCCGATCAGGGCGCCGAAGTGGCGTTCGCCGGACGCTCCAACGCGGGCAAGTCAAGCGCGCTCAATGCGCTGACCAATCACAAGGGGCTGGCGCGCACGTCCAAGACGCCCGGCCGCACCCAGCAGATGGTGGCTTTCAGCTTACCCCCGCCTACCCAGGTCGGCGGCCAGCCGCCGCTGGATATCCGGCTGATCGATCTGCCCGGCTACGGCTACGCCAAGGTGCCGCTGGAAATGCGCGAGCACTGGAAGCTGGAAATCGATGCCTACCTGCATCAGCGCCAGAGCCTGCGCGGGCTGGTGCTGATCGTCGACATCCGCCATCCGCTGAAGGAGTTCGACCGGCAGATGCTCGAGTTCTGCCTGGGCACGCAGCTGCCGTGCCATCTGCTGCTGACCAAGGCCGACAAGCTCTCGCGGAATCAGGCGATCCAGGCGCTGGCGACGCTGCGCAAGCAGTTCGTTGCCGAGGGCCTGCACGCCACGGCACAGATTTTCTCGTCCTCGGCCGGTACCGGCGTGGACGAAGCGCGCGAGGCGGTGATGACCCTGCTGCGCACACCGCGAATGCTCGGCGCGCGCTGATTGAGCGCCGCCGCGGGGTGCGGCGTCAGCGCGGCAGGGTTTCCATAAACGCCGCGCACAGCGCCTCCATGCCGGCGCGGTCGTCGTCGTCAAAGCGGTCGATTACCGGACTGTCGACATCCCATACGCCGAGCAGGGCGCCGTCGGCCGTGACCAGCGGCACCACGATTTCCGACTGCGAAGCCGCGTCGCAGGCGATATGTCCCTCGAACGCATGCACGTCGCGCACCAGCTGGGTCTGCCGGTTCTGTGCCGCTGTGCCGCACACGCCTCGACCGAGCGCAATGCGGATGCAGGCCGGTTTGCCCTGGAAAGGCCCGACCACCAGCTCGCTGCCGTCGAACAGGTAAAAGCCGGCCCAGTTGATTTCTGGCAGGCTGTTGAAAATCAGCGCGCTGAAGTTGGCCGCGTTGGCGATCAGGTTGGACTCGCCCAGCATCAGGCCGCGGGCCTGCAGCACCAGATCGTCGTAATGTTCGCGCTTGCTGGCGTAGGTGGCGGTGACGGTTTCGAACATGGCAAGTGTCTGTAGATGTAGATAAAGATCCGTATTATGCCCGTAGCCACCTGGGGAGTAGCGCCAATGAGCTTTACCGAGCGGTATGAGGGAATCGAGGCCGGCCGGCTGGACATCTTCGTCGATGGCGCGTTTGCCTTTACCTTGACTCTGCTGGCCATCGGCGGTGCGTCGATTCCCGACAGCAGCGCAAAGCTGCTGAACCTGCTGCGCGACATTCCGGCCTCGGCGATGTGCTTCGCACAAATTGCCCTGATGTGGCATGCCCACGTGCGTTGGCGCCAGCTTTGCCATGCCACGACTCGGCGTGGATTGGTGCTGTCGCTGGTGCTGGTGTTTTTTGCGCTCATCTTTGTTTACCCGGTCCATATGGTTTATGCCAGCCTGTGCAGCTCACTGACCAACGGCCTGCTGTCGCCGGAGTTTGTGCTGCGCACGCCAGCCGACGTGCGCGCCGTGTTCGCCTGCTACGGGCTCGCTTATGCCTGCATGTCGGGGACGCTTGTTCTTTTGTTCCGACACGCGGCCGCGCAGGCGGTGGTAGCGCAGCACGATGCGCTGAAGCCGCGCATGGAAGCCGTAACCTGGAGCATGCCGGCGATCGTTGGGTTGATTTCGGCGATGGTGGCGATGAGCCTGCCCGATAGCACGCCCGGCTGGCTGTGGGCACTGCCGGGTTATTTGTATTTTCTGCTGATGCTGACCGGGCCGGTGCTGCGCGTGGCGCGGCGG
>CBAAAD010000146.1:0-7173 GCA_964658785.1 uncultured Methylobacterium sp. | reverse complement strand
CGCGCTGGCGACCGGCGTTGCCATGGTGGCATTCCTGGCATGCCATCCGATGGCGCCGGCCAGCACGATCGACGCGGCAAAGCTGGCAGCGATCAGCCAGCGTGGCGACACTGCCGACTGCGATGTCGCTGTCGGCGCAGGGTCGGCGATGGCTGATCCGGTATCGTCCAGCGCAGCGTCGATCGACGCCCACAGATCCTGGCGAGGCGCCAGCGGCTGGCGCAGGTCTCGCATTTGTCGACGCCATTCGAATTCATTCATGTCACTCTCCCGCATCAGCGGATCCCAGCATTTTGCGCAGCAGACCGCGAGCGCGGTGCAGTTGTGCCTTGGATGTACCCACGGCCATGCCCAGTTCGTTGCCGATGTCTTCGTGTCGCCAGCCTTCAATATCGTGCAGCACCAGCACGGCGCGCGCACGCGGCGGCAGCAGCGCGATGGCGCGCTCCAGCTCGTCGCGTTCGGCGGCGCAGAACGGTGTCTGACCCGGATCGGGCAGGTGCTCGTCACCGACCATGCTCACAGGATCGGCGCCACGGGCGCGTATATCCATCAGTGCGACATTGACGGCAAGCCGGTACAGCCAGGTACCGAACGCGCTTTCATGGCGAAACTCCGGCAGTTTCTGCCACGCCCGTACAAAAGCATCCTGGGTCAGATCCTCCGCCCGGGCGTGGTCATAGCCGGCAATCCGGTAGACCGCACCGTGCACCCGGCCCACATGCAGGTGATACAGCCGTTGAAACGCCTTCCGGTCGCCTGCTGCCGCCGCGCGGACGTCGTCACCGTCGTTGGCTACCGCAGTGGCGACGGGCGACATGGAAAGTCCATTGGCGAGGCAGGCGGAGATCATCTTGCCAGCTTGGATGCGTCTGCGCGCCGAAGGGTTTGCATCAGACCTTGCTAAATAAGCGGAGCAGGCCGTTATCGAGCGCTGGCGATGGGTGGCGGCGCAGGCGGTCGGAAGAACGCCCGCGCCGCCGGGCTCACGACGATGCGGTTTTCCGGCGCGGCTGCTCGACAACCGCAGCCAGCGCATGCGCGACGCGCTGCTGCTCATCGCGCAAGCGCTCGGGCAGGCGCGGCGCAAAGGTATCGAGATAGTCGCCGATCGCGGCGAGTTCATCCTGCCAGGCAGCGTTGTCGACCTCGAGCAGCTGGTCGAGCGCAGCGCGATCAATGTTCAAACCGTCGAGATTGAGTTCGCCAGCCTGCGGCAAGGTGCCTATAGCTGTTTGCAACCCTGCAACCCGGCCGTCGACGCGATCGATCATCCACTGCAGCACGCGCAGGTTGTCGCCGAACCCCGGCCAGAGGAACTTGCCGTCCGTCCCCTTGCGGAACCAGTTCACGTGGAAAATTTTCGGCAGCTTGGCACCGGCCTGATCGAACGACAGCCAGTGCGCAAAATAGTCGCCGTAGTGATAGCCGCAGAAGGGTTTCATCGCCATCGAATCGCGGCGAAGTACGCCGACTTCGCCGGTGGCCGCGGCGGTGGTTTCCGAGCCCATCGCTGCGCCCATCAGCACGCCGTGCGTCCAGTCGCGCGCTTCCATGACCAGCGGCAGCAGCGAGGGGCGACGACCGCCGAACACGATCGCACTCAGCGGCACGCCCTGCGGCGCTTCGGCTTTTTCCGACCAGGTCGGGCACTGTCTGGCGCTGACGGTGAAGCGCGAATTCGGATGCGCGGCCGGGCCGTTGGCAGCGTTGTAAGGGCGGCCCTGCCAGTCGGTTACCGGCGTGCCCGGCAGGCCTTCCCACCACGGCTGGTTGTCGGCCGTTACGGCCACGTTGGTATAGATGGTGTCGCGTGCAATGGTGGCCAGCGCGTTGGGATTGCTGCTGTCGCTGGTGCCGGGGGCCACGCCGAAAAAGCCGGCCTCGGGGTTGATGGCGTATAGACGTCCATCGTCGCCTGGGCGCATCCAGCAGATGTCGTCGCCGATGGTCCAGACTTTCCAGCCGTCCTGACGATAGCCTTCCGGCGGAATCAACATGGCGAGGTTGGTTTTTCCGCAGGCGGACGGAAAAGCCGCGGCGATGTAGTGCGTTTCGCCCTGCGGATTTTCGATGCCGACGATCAGCATGTGTTCGGCCAGCCAGCCTTCCGTATGTGCCTGATTGCTGGCGATGCGCAGCGCATGGCACTTCTTGCCCAGCAGCGCGTTGCCGCCGTAGCCGGAGCCATACGACTGGATCGAAAGCTCTTCGGGAAAGTGCATGATGAAGCGGCGCTCGGGGTCGAGCTCGCCGGTGGAATGCAGGCCTTTGACGAAATGCCCCTCGTGCTCGATACGCGCCTGCGCGGCGGCGCCCATGCGGGTCATGATGCGCATGTTGGCGACGACGTAAGGGCTGTCGGTGATTTCCACGCCGCAGCGCGCCAGCGGTGAATCGATCGGGCCCATGCAGTACGGGATCACATACAGCGTGCGGCCCACCATGCAGCCGTCGAACAGCGCGTCCATCTTCGCGTGTGCTTCGGCGGGCGCCATCCAGTGATTGTTCGGGCCGCTGTCCTGCTGCTCGGTATGGCAGACGAAGGTCAGGTGTTCAACGCGCGCCACGTCCGACGGGCTGGAGCGATGCAGATAACAGCCGGGATGGGTCTGCTGGTTCAGCTCGATCAGGTCGCCGGTCTGCAGCATCTGCTGCACCAGCGCCTCGTATTCGGCGTCCGAGCCATCGCACCATTGAACCCGCTCGGGGCGAGTCAATGCAGCAACTTCATTTACCCACTGATCAAGTGCTTGCAGCGTGCTCGCCATCGGTTTCCCTCTCTGGTCTTGCGTGAATTCAGAGCGGAAACGGTAGTTTGCAGAGATTGGCATTGCAAGGCGTGATGCAGCAAAGACCGCACGGCCCGTGTGTCGGGTGCATCAAGCAAATCGGTAGGAATGCTTGCGCATCACTCGGGAATCAGGGTTTCAATCATGTGTTCCACGTAGGCATCAAACTCTTCGTGGTTGATGCGCGGCAGGCCCAGCGTGAAATTGAGCTGCAGAAATCCCACGTAGGCGGCGTAGGTCAGCCGCGCGCGGTTCAGTGCTTCGGTGGGCGGAAGACCGGCTTCGCTGTACGCGGTGGTGAGAAATTCCATGCGCCGCTGCGACACGCGCGCCATCACGGGCACGACTTGCGGATGATCGAGCGCTTTCAGCAGTGCAGCGTAGACGCGGTGCGGCTGCAGCTCGTGCGCGACGCGGCGAAACAGTTCCGGCAGGCGCTTGCGCGGATCAGCGATCTGCTCGATCTGATTGATCACCTCGCGTTCGCCATATTCCTCCCATCGCTCAAGCGCGGCATTGAGCAGCGCCTCGCGCGTACGGAAATGCCAATAGAAGCTTCCCTTGGTCACGCCGAGCTGCCGGGCCAGTGCCTCCACCGCCAGCGCGCCGACGCCCTGTTCAGCCATCAAATGCAGCGCGGCCAGCTCCCAATCCTCGGCAGAGAGGCGGGTACGTTCGGGTTTTATCGCGAGATTCATGGGCGCATGGTAGCCACACGCTATGAATTTGTAATGCGGCGCGATGTATTCGTCTGAAAAGGAACACTATTTTCCGCGTGGAGGAAAGCCCCGCTGACCCGGCAAGCCGGTGTATTGACGGCGCGAGCCCGGACGACCCATACTCATCCGTATGGTTCCGTCCAACAATGCCAGCGTGGAAGTCATCCGTTTCCCGGTCGCCGACCTGAATCTGGCGGTGGAAACGCATCATCCTGCCGGACGTCCGGCACTGCTCTTTTCGCATGGCTTCGGGCAGACGCGCGGCGCCTGGAGCGGCGCGGCAGCGTCTCTGGCGCAGGCGGGCTGCCGCTGCGTCACGTTTGACAGTCGCGGCCACGGTGAGAGCGATCGCGTGGCCGGTGGTGCCTATCGCATCGAGCAGTTTGCCGACGATCTGATTCGCGTCGCCAGAGCCCAGCCCGAGCCACCGATTTTGATCGGCGCCTCGATGGGTGGGCTGATGGGCATGCTGGTCGCGGGCGAGGTGAAGCCGGCGCCATTCCGGGCGCTGGTGCTTGTTGACATCACACCGCGCTGGGAAGCCGCTGGCGTGGAGCGCATCCTGGCTTTCATGCAGGCCTATCCGGACGGTTTTGCGGATTACGATGAAGCTGCGGAAAAAATTGCCGACTATCTGCCGCAGCGGCGCGAGCGCAAGACCGAGGAACAGCTGCGACCGCTGCTGCGCAAAGGTTCCGATGGGCGGCTTCGCTGGCATTGGGATCCTGCCCTGCTTGCCGGTGTGGTGAACGAAAGCGAGCGCTATCAGCCGCGCCTGCTGGCGGCCGCTTCGAAGATCGATGTGCCGGTCTTGCTGCTTTCCGGTGCGCGCAGTGACGTTGTGTCGAACGACACCGTCAATGAATTTTTGCAGCGCGTGCCGCATGCCAAACACGTGCAGCTTGCCCATGCCACGCACATGGTGGCGGGTGACGCCAATGACGCGTTCACGCGCGAAGTAACGAAGTTTGTGCAAGATCTGTCGCCATCGAATCTGGCGCAGCCGACGACGTCTGCAAACGATTTACCGAACGAAAAAAATCTGGATCGACCCGATGACCGGCGCCAAGCCGGTGCTGCTCAACCGTGATGAGGTGTTGATATGTCCGTGTTACTGACCATTCTGGCGGCGCTAGTTGCCACTGGCGCCTGCGCCTACCACCGCACCAGCCTGCGCACGTGGGCGATCGCCACGATCGTTGCGACCTTTGTGGTCGGGCTGTTTTCGGGTGCGACGGGCACCATGTTCATCCTGCTCATAATCGAGCTGGCCATTGCGCTGCCGCTGCTGATGGTGAGCTTCCGTCGCCGCAACATCACGGCGCCGATTCTGAAGACCTTCGCCAAGGTCACGCCGAAGCTTTCCGATACCGAACAGACGGCGCTGGAAGCCGGCACGATCGGTTTCGAGGGCGAGCTGTTTTCCGGCAAGCCGGACTGGAGCGTGCTGATGAAGCAGCCCAAGCCGATGCTTAGCGTGGAAGAGCAGGCTTTCATGGACGGCCCCGTGGAAGAGCTGTGCGGGATGCTCGACGACTGGCAGATCACCCACGAGCTGGCCGATCTGCCGCCGAACGTGTGGGACTTCATCAAGAAGAACAAATTCTTCGGCATGATCATTCCGAAGTCCTACGGCGGCCTGCAGTTCTCCGCGCTGGCGCATTCGGCGGTGCTGCAGAAGCTCTCGACCATCTCCTCGACCGTGGCCTCGACGGTCGCCGTGCCCAACTCGCTTGGACCGGCCGAGCTGCTGCTGCACTACGGCAGCGATGAGCAGAAGAACCACTACCTGCCGCGCCTCGCCGTGGGCGAGGACATTCCGTGCTTCGCGCTGACCGGCCCCTACGCCGGTTCCGACGCCACGTCGCTGACGGATTACGGCATCGTCTGCAAGCAGACCGTCGACGGCGTCGAGACGCTGGGCCTGAAGCTCACGTTCAACAAGCACTACATCACGCTGGCGCCGATCGCCACGGTGGTCGGCCTGGCCTTCCGCATGTACGACCCCGAGCACCTGCTGGGTGAGAAGGAAGACCTGGGCATCACCCTGGCGCTGCTGCCGCGCGCCACGCCGGGCCTGCAGATCGGCCGCCGGCATTTCCCGCTGAACGTGCCGTTCCAGAACGGTCCGGTGCAGGGCAAGGATGTGTTCGTGCCGATGTCCACGCTGATCGGCGGACCGCACATGGCCGGCCACGGCTGGCGCATGCTGGTGGAGTGCCTGTCGGTCGGTCGCGCCATTTCGCTGCCGTCCAGCGCCACCGGTGCCGTGCGCGGCGCCGTGGCTGCCACTGGCGCCTATGCGCGCATTCGCAAGCAGTTCGGTTTGTCCATCGCCCGCTTCGAGGGTGTGGAAGAAGCGCTGGCGCGCATCGGCGGTCTGACCTATGCGACGGCCGCCTTGTCGAAGTCGACCGCCGCCGCGGTCGACCGCGGCGAAAAGCCGGCGGTCACGTCGGCTATCGCGAAATACCATGCCACCGAGTGGGGCCGCGAGGTCGCCGCCAACACCATGGACGTGCTCGGCGGCAAGGGCGTGCAGATGGGCCCGAAGAATTACGCCGGCCGTTCGTTCCAGGCCGTGCCGATCGCCATCACGGTCGAAGGCGCCAACATCATGACGCGCAGCCTGATGATCTTCGGTCAGGGCGCGATCCGCTGCCATCCATACGTGCTGAAGGAAATGCAGACGCTGGCGATCACCGACCGCAGCGAGCAGCTGAAAACCTTCGACCGTCTGCTGTTCAGCCACCTGGGTTTTGCGGTGTCCAACGCTGTGCGCAGCTTCGTGCTGGGTCTGACCGGTTCGCGCCTGGGCGAGAGCGCCGGCGATGCCTACACCCGCCGTTACTATCGCAAGCTCGACCGTTACTCGGCCGCGCTGGCGCTGTGCGCCGACGTGTTCATGGGCGTGCTGGGCGGCAAGCTGAAGTTCAAGGAAAAGCTGTCGGCCCGTCTGGGTGACGTGCTGAGCAACCTGTATATCGCCAGCGCCATGCTCAAGCATTACGAGGACAGCGGACGGCCGGAGTCCGATCGCCCGCTGCTGGCCTGGGCGTTCCATGAGTGCATGTGGCGCACGCAGACCGCGCTGGACGGCGCGATCCGCAACTTCCCCGTGCGCCCGGTGGCGTGGCTGCTGCGCGCGCTGGTATTCCCGTTCGGCCGTCGCGAAGTGCCGCCGTCCGATCGGCTGGGCCGCCGCGTGGCTGCCCTGATCACGGGGCCCAGCGAGGCGCGCGATCACCTGCTGGAGTACGTCTACCTCACCCCGACGCCGAACAACGTGGTCGGCCGTCTCAATGCCCTGCTGCCGGAAGTGATTCTGGCCGAGCCGGTGGACCGCAAGTTCGCCAAGGCGCAGAAGAGCGGCCAGTTCAAGTCGCTGGAATACGTCGATCAGCTGGCCGAAGCCGAGAAGGCCGGCGTGCTGACCGCGACCGAGTCGGCCCTGCTCAAGCACGTGCGCGAAAGCCTGTACGAGTTCATCTCGGTGGACGATTTCCACACCGACGAACTGCGCGCATTCAAGACGCGTGCGGATCGTCAGGCCGAGGCGCAGGCTGACGCGTGGGTTCGCAAGCCGGAAGTGCGTACGCCCGAGAGCGCCGAAGGCTGATAGACCGGCCTGGCGTGACAAAGCAAAGGCGGCCAGTGTCTGG
>CBAAAD010000145.1:0-7187 GCA_964658785.1 uncultured Methylobacterium sp. | reverse complement strand
GCCTACGACAACCGTGCCGTCGAGCTGCACGCCAAGGTCAAGGTTCGCCTGAAGCTGGTGAATGTGGCCGAGGACGGCACGCGCACTCACGAAACCAAGATCGTCGACACCACCGTCGGCCGTGCCCTGCTGGCTGAAATTCTGCCCGAGGGCCTGCCGTTCGAGCTGGCCAACACCGAGCTGACCAAAAAGGCGATTTCGCGCCTGATCAACTCCAGCTACCGTTTGCTTGGCTTGAAGGAAACCGTCGTGTTCGCCGACAAGCTGATGTACACCGGCTTCCGTTTCGCGACGCGCGCCGGTATCTCCATCGGCATCGACGACATGCTGATTCCCGACGAGAAGAAGCCGATCCTGGAAGAAGCCGAGAAGGAAGTCGTCGAGATTCAGCAGCAGTATCAGTCGGGCCTGGTCACGGCCGGCGAGCGCTACAACAAGGTGGTCGACATCTGGTCGCGTACCAGCGAACTGGTGGCCAAAGCCATGATCGACGGCATCGGTACCGAGAAGGTCAAGGATGTCGACGGTAAGACGGTCAACCAGAAGTCGATGAACTCGCTGTACATCATGGCCGACTCCGGCGCCCGTGGTTCCGTGGCGCAGATTCGTCAGCTGGCCGGCATGCGCGGCCTGATGGCGCGTCCCGATGGCTCGATCATCGAGACGCCGATCAAGGCGAACTTCCGCGAAGGCCTGAACGTGCTGCAGTACTTCAACTCCACCCACGGTGCCCGTAAGGGCCTTGCGGATACGGCGTTGAAGACGGCGAACTCCGGTTACCTGACCCGTCGACTCGTCGACGTGGCGCAGGACGTCGTGATCACGATGGACGATTGCGGCACCGAGAACGGCGTCATCATGCAGCCAATCGTCGAAGGCGGCGATGTGGTCGAGCCGCTGCGCGAGCGCGTGCTCGGTCGCGTGGTGGTCGAGGACGTTTATGGCCCCGGCGACGACGATCAGCCGATCGTCACCCGCGACACCCTGCTCAACGAAGCGCTGGTCGAGAAGCTGGACAAGGCCGGCGTGCAGATCATCAAGGTCCGTTCGCCGATCACCTGCGCCGCCGCCCATGGCGTGTGCAAGTTCTGCTACGGCCGCGACCTGGCTCGTGGCCACCTGGTCAACATGGGTGAGGCCGTCGGCGTGGTTGCCGCACAGTCCATCGGCGAGCCCGGTACCCAGCTCACCATGCGTACGTTCCACATCGGCGGCGCGGCTTCGCGTGCGGCGGCCGTGGACAACGTCACGGTGAAGACCACCGGCTCGTTGAAGTTCAACAACCTCAAGTCGGTGCAGCACAAGCAGGGTCATCTGGTGGCCGTGTCGCGTTCGGGCGAACTGAGCGTGATCGATACCAGCGGTCGCGAGCGCGAGCGTTACAAGGTGCCTTACGGCGCCATCATCGCGGTCAAGGACGGTGCGCCGGTCAAGCCGGGCCAGACGGTAGCCAACTGGGATCCGCATACCCATCCGATCGTCACCGAAGTGGCCGGCGTGGTGCGCTTCATCGACTTCCTCGATGGCGTCACCGTGCAGAGCCAGACCGATGATCTGACCGGTCTGGAGTCGGCGGTGGTCACCGATCCGAAGCGCCGCGGTGCGCAGGCGAAGGATCTGCGTCCGATCGTGCGCCTGGAAGACAGCAAGGGCCGCGAGCTCAAGCTGCCGGGCACGGACATCGCCGCGCAGTACTTCCTGCCGGCCGGTGCCATCGTGTCGATCCAGAACGGCGCCGAAGTGGGCGTGGGCGATGTGGTTGCCCGTATCCCGCAGGAAACCTCCAAGACCCGTGACATCACCGGTGGCCTGCCGCGCGTGGCCGACTTGTTCGAGGCACGCAAGCCGAAGGAGCCGGCGATCCTCGCGGAGCGCTCGGGCATCATCAGCTTCGGCAAGGACACCAAGGGCAAGCAGCGTCTGATCATCAAGGATGTGGACGGCAACGAGCACGAAGAGCTGATTCCGAAGTGGCGCCAGGTCATCGTGTTCGAGGGCGAGCATGTGGAGAAGGGCGAAACCGTCGTCGACGGCGAGCCGAGCCCGCACGACATCCTGCGCCTGCTGGGCGTGGAGCCGCTGGCCTCGTACCTGGTCAAGGAAATTCAGGACGTGTATCGCCTGCAGGGCGTGAAGATCAACGACAAGCACATCGAAGCGATCATTCGCCAGATGCTGCGCAAGGTCGAGATCGTCGAGCCGGGCGAGAGCCATTACCTGCGCGGCGAGCAGGTCGAGCGCGTGCGCATCAATGGCGAGAACGATCGTGCGATCGCCAAGGGTGAGCGTCCGGCCGAGTATCAGTCGGTATTGCTGGGTATCACCAAGGCGTCGCTGGCCACCGAGTCGTTCATCTCGGCAGCGTCGTTCCAGGAGACCACCCGCGTTCTGACCGAGGCCGCCGTTCGCGGCACGCGCGACACCTTGCGTGGCCTGAAGGAAAATGTTATTGTCGGCCGCTTGATTCCGGCTGGTACTGGCTTGGCATACCATGCGGCGCGTCGTCGCCAGGGTGGCTTGACCGATTCGGAACTGGATGCGCTGTCCGGCTCCACTCCGGTTGTGTCGTTTGCCGAAGCACCAGCTGGTAGCGATGGTGGTTCAGAGTAAGCCTGCTCAAGGTTTTATTCGCTGACATACGAGTGAGGTGCAAGGAAGCGCCTCGTGTTCGGCTCATGGACGGCAGGGCCCCGGGTTGCCTCTGGTAGCCCGCCCACGCTAACAACCGCTTCTGGCAGGCCGGCTCATCGGTCTGCCTTTACGTTTCTCAGGAATAGTTTCGCATGACGACAGTCAATCAATTGGTGCGCAAGTCCCGCAGCCCCAAGACCTACAAGAGTGGGTCGCCGGCTCTGCAGAGCAGCCCGCAGCGCCGCGGTGTCTGCACGCGCGTTTACACAACGACCCCGAAAAAGCCGAACTCGGCCCTGCGTAAGGTTGCCAAGGTGCGCCTGACCAACGGCTTCGAGATCATCAGCTACATCGGTGGTGAAGGTCACAATCTGCAAGAGCATTCGGTGGTGCTGATCCGCGGCGGTCGCGTCAAGGACCTGCCGGGTGTGCGCTACCACACGGTGCGCGGCAGCCTCGATTGCGCTGGTGTCACCAAGCGTCGTCAGTCGCGCTCGAAGTACGGCGCCAAGCGCCCGAAAAAGTAATCTTTTTGAGTAGTGCGGCCAGGATGGCCGCTTTTCCGGCGGGCAGGGATGTCCGCAAAAAAATAACGGACAACAAACATGTCGCGTAAAGGTTCACATCCCGCCCGTCAGATCCTTCCCGATCCGAAGCACGGCAGCCAGCTCATCGCCCGTTTCATCAACATGGTGATGAAGAGCGGCAAGAAATCGGTCGCCGAAAGCATTGTCTACGGCGCACTGCTGCACATTGGTGAGAAGAACGGCGAGCCGGTGGCGCTGGTCGAAAAAGCGCTCAACAACATCGCGCCTGCCGTTGAGGTGAAGTCGCGTCGCGTTGGTGGTGCTACTTACCAGGTGCCGGTTGAAGTTCGTCCGGGTCGCCGTATGGCGCTGGCCATGCGCTGGGTGATCGATGCGGCGCGCAAGCGCGGCGAGACCTCGATGCCGAAGAAGCTCGCCGCGGAATTGCTGGAAGCTTCCGAGAGCCGCGGTGGTGCTGCCAAGAAGCGTGAAGAGACACATCGTATGGCCGAGGCCAACAAGGCGTTCTCGCACTACCGCTGGTAATTCCCAGCGGTACCTGCAAATGCCACGTGCTTTTCCGAGGTTTTTCCTGTGGCACGCACCACTCCCATCGACCGTTATCGTAACTTCGGCATCATGGCCCACATTGATGCCGGGAAAACCACGACAACGGAACGCATCCTGTTCTACACCGGTGTAAGCCACAGGATCGGTGAGGTGCACGATGGTGCCGCCACGATGGACTGGATGGAGCAGGAGCAGGAACGTGGCATTACCATCACGTCGGCGGCGACGACGGCGTTTTGGAAGGGCATGGATCAGTCCATGCCCGAGCATCGCTTCAACATCATTGACACGCCGGGGCACGTTGACTTCACCATTGAAGTTGAGCGGTCCCTTCGCGTTTTGGATGGCGCCGTTTTTGTTTTGTGCGCGGTCGGCGGCGTGCAGCCGCAGTCCGAGACGGTGTGGCGCCAGGCGAACAAGTATTCCGTGCCTCGGCTCGCTTTCGTCAACAAGATGGATCGTACGGGTGCGGACTTCGACGGCGTCGTGGGCCAGCTGAAGTCTCGTCTGGGCGCCAACCCGGTGCCGATGCAGTTGCCGATCGGTGTTGAAGACGGGTTCGAAGGCGTTGTCGATCTGATCAAGATGAAAGCGGTGATCTGGGATTTGGAATCCCAGGGCATGAAGTTCGATTACCGGGATATTCCGGCGGATCTGAGAGACGCTGCCGTCCAGGCGCGCAACTTCTTGGTTGAAGCGGCGGCGGAAACGTCCGAAGCGCTGATGGACAAGTACCTGGAAGAGGGTGATCTGGCTGAGAGCGACATTCTCGCCGGCATCCGCGCTGGGACGTTGGCGACAAGCTTGATTCCAGTGTTCTGCGGCTCGGCGTTCAAGAACAAGGGTGTACAGGCGATGCTCGACGGCGTGGTGCAGTTCCTGCCCTCGCCGGCCGATCGTCCGCCGGTCAAAGGCCTTGACGAGAACGGGCAGGAAATCACCCGTACGGCGGGCGACGATCAGCCGTTCGCAGCGCTGGCGTTCAAGATCATGACGGATCCTTTTGTCGGGTCGCTGACTTTTTTTCGCGTCTATTCGGGTATGTTGAAGTCGGGCGACGCGTTATATAACCCGACCAAGAGCAAGAAAGAACGGATTGGTCGCCTGCTGCAGATGCATGCAAACGACCGGCAGGAATTGAAAGAGGTGTGCGCCGGCGATATTGCCGCCGCGGTTGGCCTGAAAGATGTCACCACCGGTGACACCTTGTGCGCTCAGGACCACCTGATCACGCTGGAACGCATGGTTTTTCCGGAGCCCGTCATTGCCATGGCGGTTGAGCCGAGAACCCAGTCGGACCAGGAGAAGATGGGTGTAGCGCTGGGTCGCCTCGCATCGGAGGATCCGTCCTTTCGCGTGCGCACCGACCCGGAGTCGGGCCAGACGATCATTGCCGGCATGGGCGAGCTGCATCTGGATATTCTGGTCGATCGTATGCGGCGCGAATATCAGGTGGATGCGAACGTTGGCAAGCCGCAGGTGGCTTATCGCGAGACCATTCGCAAATCGGTCAGGCAGGAAGGCAAGTTTATTCGCCAGTCCGGCGGCAAAGGTCAGTTTGGCCACGTGGTGCTGGAAATCGTTCCGCAGGAGCGCGGGCATGGTTATGTGTTTGAGAATGCCATCGTCGGCGGGGTGATTCCGAAGGAATTCATTCCTGCTGTCGACAAGGGCATTCAGGAAGCGATGACTTCCGGTCAGCTGGCCGGGTTTCCGGTTGTCGACATCAAGATCCGGCTGGTCGACGGCTCGTATCATGAGGTCGATTCGAACGAAATGGCGTTCAAGATCGCCGGCTCGATCGGCTTCAAGGAGGGTTTCCACAAGGCCAGTCCGGTTTTGCTGGAGCCCGTCATGAAGATCGAAGTGGTCACGCCCGAGGATTACATGGGTGATGTCATGGGTGACCTCAGCCGCCGCCGAGGCGTGTTGCAGGGCTCCGAAGACACCAATTCGGGCAAGGTGATCAACGCCACGGTTCCGCTTGGTGAGATGTTTGGTTACGCCACTAGTTTGCGTTCGCAAACCCAGGGCCGAGCCACGTACACTATGGTGTTCGATCACTATGCCGAGGCGCCGAACAACATCGCCGAGCAGGTCATGAAAAGGGCCTGAGGATTCAGCGGCAGAATCCAACTTTTTCGTATTTCGTATTTTTCAATTTAGAGGTTCAGGTCATGGCAAAGGGTAAATTCGAACGCACCAAGCCGCACGTCAACGTCGGCACGATTGGTCACGTGGATCACGGCAAGACGACGCTGACGGCGGCGCTGACGAAAGTCGGTGCAGAACGTTTCGGTGGCGAGTTCAAGGCCTATGACGCGATCGACGCGGCGCCGGAAGAGAAGGCGCGCGGCATCACGATCTCGACCGCGCACGTGGAATACGAGTCGCCGATGCGCCACTACGCACACGTTGACTGCCCGGGCCACGCGGATTATGTGAAGAACATGATCACCGGTGCGGCGCAGATGGACGGCGCGATCCTGGTGTGCTCGGCCGCTGACGGCCCGATGCCGCAGACGCGCGAGCACATCCTGCTGTCCCGTCAGGTTGGCGTGCCGTTCATCGTGGTCTACCTGAACAAGGCGGACCTGGTCGATGACGCCGAGCTGCTTGAGCTGGTCGAGATGGAAGTGCGCGAGCTCCTCTCCAAGTACGACTTTCCGGGCGACGACACCCCGATGATCCACGGTTCGGCCCGTATGGCGCTGGAAGGCGACCAGAGCGAAATCGGCGTGCCGTCGATCATCAAGCTGGTGGACGCGCTGGACAGCTACATTCCTGAGCCTGTTCGCGTGATCGACAAGCCGTTCCTGATGCCGGTCGAAGACGTGTTCTCGATCTCCGGCCGCGGCACCGTGGTGACCGGTCGTATCGAGCGCGGCATCATCAAGGTCGGCGACGAAATCGAAGTGGTCGGTATCCGCAACACGCAGAAGACCACGGTCACCGGCGTGGAAATGTTCCGCAAGCTGCTCGATCAGGGTCAGGCAGGCGACAACGCCGGTCTGCTGCTGCGCGGCCTGAAGCGTGACGACGTCGAGCGCGGCCAGGTCCTGGCCAAGCCGGGCACGATCACCCCGCACACGGACTTCGAGGCCGAGGTGTACGTGCTGTCGAAGGACGAGGGTGGCCGTCATACGCCGTTCTTCAAGGGCTACCGCCCGCAGTTCTACTTCCGCACCACCGACGTCACCGGCGCTTGCGAGCTGCCCGAGGGCGTGGAAATGGTGATGCCGGGTGACAACGTGAAGATGGTGGTGAGCCTGATCCACCCGATCGCGATGGACGAAGGCCTGCGTTTCGCCATCCGTGAAGGCGGTCGCACCGTCGGCGCCGGCGTCGTGGCCAAGGTCATCAAGTAACGGTTATCCCGGCAGCACGCTGCCGGGATAACTCCCGCCGTTGATCCGACCCGTTGGGTCAGATAACGCCGGGAAGGCGTTGGCAGGCTTC
>CBAAAD010000144.1:0-7202 GCA_964658785.1 uncultured Methylobacterium sp. | reverse complement strand
CGCGCGTCTGTACGGCGACCACGGCATGGACGCCACGCCGATTACGCTCAAGCTGGAGGGCGCGGCGGGTCAGAGCCTGGGCGCGTGGAACGCCGGCGGCGTGCATATCGATCTCACCGGCGAAGCCAACGACGGCGTGGGCAAGGGGATGACCGGCGGACGCATCATCGTGCGGCCGCCGCCGGAATCGCCGTTTGCCAGCCAGGACGCATCCATTCTCGGCAACACCTGCCTGTACGGTGCGACCGGCGGCGAACTGTTTGCGGCCGGGCGCGCGGGCGAGCGCTTCGGCGTGCGCAACTCAGGCGCGCTGGCGGTGATCGAAGGCGCCGGCGACCACTGCTGCGAATACATGACCGGTGGCGTGGTCGCCGTGCTCGGCGCGTGCGGCCTGAATTTTGGCGCGGGCATGACCGGCGGCTTCGCCTACGTGCTCGACCTGCAGCGCACTTTCGTGGACTGCTACAACCACGAGCTGGTCGACATCGTGCGCATTTCACCCGAGGGTATGGAGAACTATATGCAGCATCTGCGTGGGCTGATCGCGCAGCATGCCGAACATACCGGCAGCGCCTGGGCCAGGCATTTACTGGGCGATTTCCGCGGCCTGCTGCAGCGCTTCTGGCTGGTCAAGCCGAAAGCCGCCAGCCTCGCCGCCCTGGCCGATGAACTGCGGAGAGCCGCGTGAGCCACAAGCTATTCCGCTTCATGGATCTGCCGCGACAGCCCCCGCGCTCCGTGCCCGTGGCAATTCGCGTGCTCGGCTACGGCGAGATCAGCGGCGACTTTGCCTCGACCGAGGCCAGCGCGCAGGCAGGGCGCTGCATCGACTGCGGCAACCCGTACTGCGAAAACGCCTGCCCGGTGCACAACTACATTCCGAACTGGCTGAAGCTTGTCGAAGAGGGCCGCCTGTTCGAAGCCGCCACGCTGATGCACGAGACCAATCCGCTGCCGGAAATCTGCGGCCGCGTCTGCCCGCAGGATCGCCTGTGCGAAGGCGCCTGCACTCTGGAGCAGGGCGACTTCGGCGCGGTGACCATCGGCAGCATCGAGCGCTCGATCACCGACGAGGCGTTTCGCCAGGGCTGGCGGCCGGATCTGTCGCACGTGGTCGAAAGCGGTCGTCGCGTCGCTGTGGTCGGTGCGGGCCCCGCGGGCCTGGCCTGCGCCGATCGCCTGCGCCGTGCCGGCATCGCCGCCGACGTGTTTGATCGCCAGCGCGAAATCGGCGGCCTGCTGACCTTCGGCATTCCGCCGTTCAAGCTCGACAAGAGCGTGGTGCGCACGCGCCGCGACGTGCTCGAAGGCATGGGCGTGCAGTTTCATCTTGGTGTGGAAATCGGTCGCGATATCGCGTTCGAGCAACTGCTTGCCGACTACGACGCAGTGTTCATCGGCACTGGTGCCTACACCTTTGTCGATGGCCAGCTGCCTGGTGCCGAGCTCGATGGCGTGCACTACGCGCTGCCGTTCCTGATCGCCAACGTCGATCGGCTGATCGACGAGTTGCCGGTGCCGGCTGCGCTCGACCTCAACGGCAAGCATGTGGTGGTGCTCGGCGGCGGCGACACCGGCATGGACTGCAATCGGACGTCCATACGTCTGGGCGCCGCCTCGGTCACCTGCGTCTACCGCCGCGACGAAATGAGCATGCCCGGCTCGCGCCGCGAAGTCGGCTCCAGCCGCGACGAAGGCGTGCAGTTTCTGTTCAATCGCCAGCCGACCGCGCTGATCGCGGAAGGCAACAAGGTACGCGCGGTGCAGGTTGTCACCACCGAACTGGTCGACGACGGCAAGGGCGGCGTGCAGCTGCGCAACGTCGAAGGCAGCGAGAAGGAGCTGCCCGCCGACGTGGTGATCCAGGCCTTCGGCTTTCGCGCCAGCCCGCCGGCGTGGTGCGACGCCTACGGCATCGAGCGCGATCGCAGCGGCCGCATCCTCGCCGGCCACGAGGGCCGGCTGCCGTTCCAGACCAGCCACCCGAAGGTGTTTGCCGGCGGCGACAACATGCGCGGCGCTGATCTGGTTGTGCGCGCGGTCTACGACGGTCGCGAGGCGGCCGGTTCGATCGCGCAGATGTTCAGCGAGCTTGAAATGGCGGAAGTCGAATTGGCGGGTTGACGGTGGGGTGTCACTGGACCGGTTTCTATCGTTGAAAACCTTTGCTGGCAAAATTCGTTGATTGCCTGGCAACGTGCCCTTCGACTTCGGCCCTTGTGGGCCTACGCTCAGGGTGAACGGGGCTTTTGAGGATTGGACGAAGTCCCTGGGGTTTGGCGGCATCCCGCATCGCCAGTTCGTCTGCAGTTCACCATCTAACGTTCGCCCCGTTTCCCGTTCACTCCCTTACCGTTCACCCTGAGCGTAGGCCCGCAGGGCCGGAGTCGAAGGGCACACAGCCATCAGCTCACAGAAAAACGCAAATAGATTCTGCGTTCGCAAGCTGAAACCATCGCAGCAAGGGGCATGGCACCGAGTGACCTCATGGCCACCCCATCCAACAACGCCCCCATTCCCGCTAAGCTCCTGCGTGATGACAGCCGACGGCGCGTTGCGTGCTCAATAGACTCTGGTTTGGATTTTTTCTGGTGGCCGCCGTGGCGGCGCTGTCGCGCTGGCTGATCGGTGGCGATGAGACCGTATTCGCGGCGGTGGTCGGCTCGCTGTTCGACATGGCCGATCTGTCGGTCAAGGTGATGCTGCTGCTGTTCGGCACGCTGGCGCTGTGGCTGGGCATTCTCAATATCGCCGAGGACGCCGGGCTGGTCGAACGCACGGCGCGCATGCTGGGTCCGCTGTTTTCGCGCCTGATGCCGGGCGTGCCGCATGGTCATCCGGCGATCGGACTGATCACCATGAACTTCGCCGCCAACGCGCTGGGCCTGGACAACGCGGCTACGCCCATCGGGCTACGCGCGATGCGCGAGCTGCAGACGATCAACCCGTCGGCGGATACCGCCAGCAACGCGCAGATTCTTTTTCTCGTGCTGAATGCGTCGTCGCTGACGCTGCTGCCGGTCACGGTCTTCGTCTATCGCGCGCAGGCCGGTGCGCACGATCCGACCCTGGTGTTTCTGCCGATCCTGCTGGCGCACTTTGCGGCCAACCTCACCGGCCTGCTGTCGGTGGCCTATATGCAGCGCCTGAAGCTGTGGGACCCGGTGGTGATCGCCTGGCTGGGCGGTGGCGCCCTGCTGCTCGGCGGTTTCATCGCGCTGCTGACCTCGCTCACGGCGGTGGCGCTGGCCTCGTTCTCGTCGCTGCTTGGCAACCTGATGCTCTTCGGCGTGATCATCGCATTTTTGTGCGCGGGTGCGTGGAAGCGCGTGCCGCTGTTCGACAGTTTCATCAACGGTGCCAAGCAGGGCTTCGACGTGGCGAAGGACATCCTGCCGTACATGATCGCGATGCTGTGCGCCGTCGGCGTGCTTCGTGCGTCGGGCGCGCTGGACTTTGTGCTGAACGGCATTCGCTGGCTGGTGCTGCATGCGGGCCTGGACGATCGTTTCGTCGATGCGCTGCCGACGGCGCTGGTAAAACCTTTCTCCGGCAGCGCGGCGCGCGCGATGCTGATCGAGACGATGCATCACTCCGGCGTGGACAGTTTTCAGGCGCTGCTCGCGGCGGTGATCCAGGGCAGCACGGAGACGACGTTCTACGTGGTCGCCGTGTACTTCGGCGCGGTCGGTATCAAGCGCGTCCGGCATACCATCGGCTGTGCGCTGCTGGCCGATCTGGCCGGCGTGCTGGCGTCGATCGGCGTGTGCTACTGGTTTTTTGGAGCGATCAAATAATGCGGCAGCGTGTATTTGCTGGAGCGCCGCGGCCGTGTGCGTAATTGCGCTGGCCTGGAACGCGCATCCGCGCTGGCGGCTTGTGCTGGCCGGCAATCGCGATGAATTTCATGCGCGGCCCAGCGCGGCGCTGGCACGCTGGCCCGACACCAATATCATCGCCGGCCGCGATCTGGAAGCGGGCGGCAGCTGGCTCGGGGTAACGGCTCAGGGCCGCTGCAGCGTGGTCACCAACGTGCGCAATCCGCGCGATGCGCAAACGGGCTTGTCGCGTGGTCTGCTGGTGACGGATTACCTTGCGCACGTCGATGACGCCGCCACGCATGCCGCGCGCCTGCTGGCGGTGGCTGCGGACTATCGCCCGTTCAACCTGCTGATCTTCGACGCCGATCAGGCATTTCATATCGGTAATCGTCCGCTGCCAGTCATCCATGCGTTGAGCGACGGCATACACGGCCTGTCCAACGCCGAGCTGGATACGCCGTGGCCTAAAACCCGCCGGCTGTGTGCGCGTATGCGGGAGTGGGTCGACGCGAATCGCGGCGCGACCGATGCCGAGGATTTCACGGCGCTGTTCACCGCGCTGGCCGATGAGGAAACCGCCGCGGACGCCGACTTGCCGGATACCGGCATTGGCCTCGAACGCGAGCGGTGGCTGTCGGCGGCGTTTATCCGCGGCGAGTCGTACGGCACACGCGCCAGCACGGTCGTGGCGATCGGCCACGATGGCCACGGTGTGATCATCGAACGCCGCTTCGGCCCTCACGGGCGCTTCGATGGTGAAACACGGCTGTCCATCGAAGGGCCGCCGTGAGGCTGGCGTTTTGAGCCGGCGCGCACCCGCCATCGCGCCGCCTGCCTACGCAAGCCATCGGCGCGTTCGCCTTGGTGCCGTACCTCCTTCGGCCTAGGCTTCGGTTTCCACCACGGACGGGTGATATCGATGCGCAAAGCATGGCTGCTGCTGATGGTTTTTCTAACCGTATGCTGCAGCCCCGGCGTGCGCGCACAAGATTGCCCGGCCTGGTCGCGTGCGCAGGCAAGCGCAGAAATGCTCGCCTTGCACGATCGGCTCGACAGCTGGAATCGTGCGTATCGGGCGGGCGATCAGTCGGCTATCGATGACGCGGTTTACGATCAAGCTCTTGAACGTTTTCTGCACTGGCGGCGCTGCTTTCCGGAACAGGCGCCGGCGGTTCCTGCGCATCTGGCGGATGCGAGCGGCAACGTGCGTGCGCCGGTCGCGCAGACCGGCCTGGCCAAACTGCCCGATGCGGCGGCGGTATCGGCGTGGATGCAGGCGCGCGGAAACAAGGATCTCTGGGTGCAGCCGAAGGCCGACGGCGTGGCCGTCACGCTTCTGTATATAGACGGCCAATTGAGCGAAGCCACCAGTCGTGGCGACGGCCTGCGCGGTTCGGACTGGACGGCCAAGGCGCGCGCCATCGAGGCGATTCCCAAGCATCTGCCGCACGCGCCGGCGCGCGTGGTGCTGCAGGGTGAAATCTACTGGCGCCTTCCTAATCATGTGCAGGCCAGCGACGGCGGCATCAACGCGCGCTCGGCGGTGGCGGGCGCGATGTCGCGCGATACGCTCGACGCGGCGACCGCCGCGCGCATCGGACTGTTTGTCTGGGACTGGCCGACGGGCCCTGCCGACATGCCGTCGCGACTGGCTGGCATGCAGGCGATGGGCTTGAGCGATGGGGCGAGATACACGCAGGCGGTGCATGCCATCGACGACGTTCAGCGCTGGCGCGAGCAATGGTATCGCCACGCCATGCCGTTCGCGGCCGATGGTACGGTCGTGCGTCAGGGCCACCGGCCAGCCGCATCGAGCTGGCAGCCCACGCCGCCGGCGTGGGCGGTGGCATGGAAATATCCGGCCGCGCAGGCGCTGGCCGAAGTGCGTGCGGTCACGTTCACCGTGGGTCGCAGCGGCCGCATCACGCCCGTGCTGGAACTGGAGCCGGTGCAACTGGACGATCATCGCGTGCAGCGCGTCAGCGTCGGTTCGGTGGCGCGCTGGAAAGCGCTCGATATCCGTCCCGGCGATCAGGTCGAGATTGCGCTGGCCGGTCTCACCATTCCACGGCTGCAGTCGGTGGTCTGGCGCACGCCGGTGCGCGCGCCGGTGACTGTGCCGGACCCGGATGCGCACGATCCGCTGAGTTGCTGGAAGGTAACCCCTGGCTGCGAAGCGCAGTTTCGCGCGCGGCTGGTCTGGCTCGGCGGCAGGCAGGGCCTGCATCTGGATGGCCTCGGCGCGGATACCTGGCAGGCACTGATCGACGCGGGGCTGATCCACGATCTGCTGGACTGGCTGAGTCTGACGCCCGCGCAGCTGGTCAGGGTGCCGGGTCTGGGTCAGGCGCGCGCGACGGCGCTGGCGCAAACCTTTGCCGACGCGCGCAAACGGCCTTTCGCCGACTGGCTGCGTGCGATGGGCATGCCGCCCGCGGCCGATATGGCGTTGCCGGACTGGCCTGCGCTGAGCGCACGCAGCGCAGACGACTGGCAGGCGGCCGGCGCCGGCCGTGCGAAGTCGGCGCATCTGGCGGCATTTTTTGCGCATCGCGACGTGCGTGCCCATGCGGCGCGGCTGCATGGCATCGGCGTGCAGGGCTTCTGACGCTCTGGCGAATCAGCTCTTCATCTGCCCGTCGAAGTAGTACCAGCGGCCGTCTTCCCGCACGAAGCGGCTCGTCTCGTGCTGGCGCTGCGCGCGCCCGCCCCCAAGGCGATAGCGCGCGACAAACTCCACGCTGGCGTGGTTTTCATCCGCGTCGTGATGCTGACGAACGTCCAGTCCCAGCCAGGTCGGGGCCGGCTGCTGTGCCGATAGATTGAGTGATGCGGGCCGCGAGGAGGCGTGCCAGCTGGCCAGCAGAAAATCTTCGCGCTTCAGCACATAGGCGCTATAGCGCGCCCGCATCAGCTGTTCGGCGGATGGTGCCGGCTGGCCGTCGTGCCAGCGGCCGCAGCAGGATCCGTATTCGCTCGGCCTGCCGCAGGGGCAGGGCGTGGTATCGATCGATGTCATGGCGTCTTTTTACGCGAATCACCAGGCTTTACCTAGCGCGCTTCAAGTATCGCGGCGGCGCCACACCCGGCAGCGGTTGTTGGCCGGCATGGCGATGTCGTCGACCAGGGTGAAGCCGGCGCGTGTCGCCATCGCGTCCACGGCTTCGGCGTCGCGTATACCCATGTGCGCGCCGCGCGCCTGCAGCGATTGATCGAAGGCGGCGTTGCTTTCGCTGCTGTAGCGTCCGTTATTGTTGAACGGACCGTAGATGATCAGCGTGGCGCCGCTGCCGGTCACCTGCGGCAACCGGGCGAACAGCTGCTCAACCTCGGACCACGCCATGATGTGCAGCGTGTTGGCGCTGAACACGGCGTCGAAGC
>CBAAAD010000143.1:0-7221 GCA_964658785.1 uncultured Methylobacterium sp. | reverse complement strand
AACAAGGTGCTGACGGCTCTCATGATCCTGGCGCTTGCGTTGGGCATTGGTGCATCGATCACCACGCTGACAGTGTTGCGGCTGCTTTCGGCCAACCCGTTGCCGCAGAAAAGCGCGCAGATGTTTTATCCGCAGGTCGATCCCTATCCGGGTAATCAGCCCTTTTCACGCTCGGGCAAGAAGCTTCCATGGCTCATGAGCTATGTCGACGCGATGAACCTGATGAAGGCACACCGGGCGCAACGACAGGCCGCCATGGCGATGTCGGAGGTCAAGGTAACACCGCCATTGAGCGACAAGAAACCTTTCTATGCGGACGGCGTGATGACGACATCGGATTTTTTCTCGATGTTCGACGTGCCTTTCCAGTACGGCGCAGGCTGGGCGGCAGGGGATGATGAAAGTCGTGCGCAGGTGGCAGTGATTGCCGGGTTCCTCAACGACAAGCTGTTCGGTGGCGCCAACAGCGTGGGTCGGATGATCCGTGTCGAGGATCATGATTACCGCATCATCGGCGTGCTGCGTCCCTGGGCGCCGCAACCACGATTTTACTCGGTGCATCTGGGCGCGCGGAACTATGGCAGCGGCGATGCGGTGTTTCTTCCGCTGACGGGCGCGCGGGCCAATCAGATGATGCCGAGCTCGATGTTGTCGTACGGGCCAAGCGACACGCAACATCTGGAAACGGCGTCAGCCATCTGGCTTGGATTCTGGGTGCAGTTGCAAGGCGAGGCCGACGTTCGCGCTTATCGACAATTCCTGGCCAACTACGCTCAGGAGCAGGTGAGGCTGGGTCGGTTTCAGCGATCCCGTGTAGCACTGTCCGACCTCATGCGATGGCTGCGCGACCAGCATGTAGTTCCCGACGACGTGCATTTGCAAACTGGCCTGGCTTTCGGTTTTTTGCTGATCTGCGTGGTGAATACGGTAGGCCTGCTACTGGCCAAGTGCCTGCGTCGCGCGCGCGAGATCGGTGTGCGTCGCGCGCTGGGCGCATCGCGTGGCGCGATCTTCGTGCAGTTCATGGTCGAGGCCGGCATCGTTGGCCTGGCGGGGGGTGTGCTTGGGCTTGCGGTTGCAGAACTGGGATTGCTCGGCATTCGCCATCAGCCGGCGCAATACGCCAGTCTCGCGCACATGGATATGGCAATGCTCGTGATGACCTTTGTGGTGGCTTTGGTCGCAAGCCTCCTGGCCGGCTTGCTGCCTGCATGGCGAGCCTGTGTGGTGTTGCCCGCGCCGCAACTGAAAGCTGACTGAGGAGAATGCCGATGGAAATCCGACCGATACTAGCCAGCCTGCGCCGTCACCGAATTCCGGCCCTGCTGATCGTGGTGGAAATCGCGCTCGCCTGCGCGGTGTTGTGCAATGCCGTATTCATGATCGGTCAGCGCATGATCGATATTCACTGGTCCAACGGCATTGATGAATCGGGGATCTCCGTCATTACCGTCAATGGAACGGATCCAAACCGTGCAGCCAGCGACATGCCGCGCGATCTGGCGGCTCTGCGGGGCATACCCGGAGTTATCGCGGCTGCTCCGGCCACCAGCATGCCACTGGACCAGAATCCGGCGCTGTCGCCTTTCACTGCAACACCGAATTCGAGCACGACGGTGAACACGTCGGTGTACTTCATCGGCGACGGTGGTGAAAAAGCGCTGGGGCTTCACCTGCTGCAGGGCAGGTTTTTCAACGCAGACGAATACGCGGACGGCGGCTTGAAGGATTTCCATTCCACCGGCCATGTCGCGCTCGTAACGCAGAGCGATGCAAAGCGCTTGTGGCCTGATCAAAGCGCGCTGGGCAAGACGCTTTATACCGATCAAAACGGCTGGACCGTAGTGGGTGTGGTCGATGATGTGCTGGCGCAGGATTCCAAATACAGCGGTCCGAGTGGACGGTATTCGAGCGTCTTTTTCCCGCTGCACCCGGATGGCGCCATGGGCGACTACGTGCTGCGTAGTTTGCCCAAGGACCGCGATCGTATTGTGCGCGAGGCACTACAAAAAATCGGTGCGCTCGAACCGGGTGCGGTGGTCGAAGGCAAGCCCTATGCGCAGATGCGCGCGGACTTTTTTGCCGATACCAGCAGCATGGTGTGGATGCTGGTACTGGTTTGCGTGGTCATGCTGGCCGTGACTGCGTTTGGCATCGTCGGTCTCACCAGTTTCTGGGTCGGCCAGCGCCGGCGGCAGATCGGCATTCGCCGTGCCGTCGGCGCCACGCGGCTGCACATACTGCAATATTTTCAGACAGAGAATTTCCTGCTCAGCACGACCGGTGTCTCGATCGGCATGGCACTGGCCTTCGGCATCAATCTCTATCTCATGCAGAACTACGCCATGACGCGTATGCCCTGGTATTACCTGCCGGCTGGTGCCATGGCGCTCTGGCTGATCGGGCAGCTCGCCGTGCTGGGGCCTGCGCTGCGTGCGGCCGCCGTGCCGCCGGTGGTGGCGACGCGGTCGGTTTGACCCACGCAGTCATCCTCAACCAACACGCATTAAAGGACAAATGATGTTTGGTTATTACCTCGATCTGGCCTGGCACAGCCTGAGGCGCAGTCCGGTGCTTACGGCACTGATGGTGCTGGCCATCGGCTTGGGCATTGGCGCCAGCATGACGATGATCACCGTGTTGCATGTGATGTCTAGCGACCCTCTGCCGGACCGCAGCAGCACGATCTACGCGCCGCACCTGAATCCGCTGCCACTGGATTTTCATCAAAACCCCTACGCACCCGATCCCACAGCGAGCTTTACTTGGCCTGATGCCATGGCGATCGTCGGTGCGCACAGGGCAGAACAACAGGCGGCGATGTCCGGGGGGCGACTGCTGGTTCGGCAGGCATTGGCTGGTAGACACCCCTTTTACGCAAAGGGTCGTTACACCACGAGCGAATTTTTTTTGATGTTTGGTGTGCCACTGTTAGGTGGCGGTAGCTGGTCAGCGGCAGACGATGACAACAGGGCGCATGTTGTTGTACTCAGTGAAACGCTCAGTCAAAAACTTTTCGGCGCCGCAGATGGCGTGGGGCATTCGGTGAATTTCGGCGGCCAGAGCTTGCGCGTCGTCGGCGTGACGCACGACTGGAAGCCGCGGCCACTGTTCTACGCCGACGCCGCGAGTAAAGTGTTTAGCGATGCCGATCTTTTTTTCCTTCCGCTGTCGACGGCAGTTGATCTCAAGTTCGACACGAATGGCAACCAGTCAAACTGGAGCGATTCCTTCAATGGCGACATTTTGAAGAGTCCGACGATGAGCTGGCTGCAGGTATGGGTGCAGATAAAGGATGCCGCGCAGGCGCGCGACTATCGACAATTTCTCGTCGACTACTCGGCACAACAAAAGCGGTTGGGGCGTTTTCAGCGGCCACCTGCTGAGGCCACGCTCACGCCACTGTTGCCATGGCTGGCGCAGCGCAACCTTTTGCCATCGGACGTGCGCATGCAGCTATGGCTGGCACTGGGCTTTCTGCTGGTTTGCATGACCAATATCGTGGCGCTTTTGCTGGCAAAGTTCCTGCGACGCCGCGGCGAAGTCTGCGTGCGGCGCGCGTTGGGCGCGCGTAGACGCGACATTTTCTTCCAGCTCGGCGTCGAGTCAGCATTGATCGGTGTGGGGGGTGGTCTGCTTGGTCTGCTGATTGCTCAATGGGGATTGTGGAGCGTGCGGCATCGTCCTGATGACTACGCCAAACTGGCGCAGATGGACAGCCCGATGCTGGCAGCAACGCTTTTGCTTGCGATAGTCGCCAGCGTGATGGCCGGTTTGATACCCGCGTGGCTGGCATGCCGTATTGCGCCGGCCCTCCAGCTCAAGACCCAGTAAAGGAAAGGACGCCCTGCATGCAAATCAGACCTATCCTCGCCACGTTGCGTCATCACCAGCTTACGGTCATTTTGCTGATGCTTCAGGTAGCGCTTACCTTCGGCATTGTCTGCAATGTGGTGTTCACGGTCGTGGACAGGATTGGCCTGAGCGACATCGATACCGGCGTCAACGAAGCCGGCTTGTCTGTGTTGAACAGCGAAATCATCGACGCGAACGAAAACACTGATGCGCGACAAAGGCAGGATCTGCTCGCGCTTCGACGGCTGCGCGGGGTTATAAGCGCCGTTGCCGTAGATAGCTTGCCGCTGGGTAGTGATGAATCTTCTTACTCTACTTGCCCGAGCATGGCGCAATTCAACCGCTTTGCTGCTACCCGATCACTGGATCAGTCGGGCTGCCTGCAGCCGGCGGTGCTCAGTGGTTCACCCGGCGAGCTGAAGACGCTCGGGCTTCGTCTGGTCGAGGGGCGTGATTTCGTCGCTGACGAGTTCGTCACGGGCGATACTGTGCCCGCGGCGATCCTGAGCCGAGCCCTGGCGGAGAAATTGTTTCCTGGCAAGGACGCGCTCGGACAGACGTTCGTCACCGGCACACGCAAACCCATTCGTATCGTGGGCATTGTCGACACGCTGGTGCGGCCGAGGCTGAACGCGCTGGGCTCCGATCAGCTCACGATGCTCTGGCCGATGTTGCCTGGCACCGGTGCGGTGACCTATCTGCTGCAAAGCACCCCGTCAGATCGACAAGGCGTACTGCACGCTGCGGTTAAAAAACTCTTGCAGATCGATTCGAACCGGATCTTAGACCCGGATGCCGTACGCACTTACAGCGATATGCGCGAGGCGTATTTTCAGCGCGATACCACCATGATAAAGCTGCTGATCGCCTCAGGCCTCGGCCTTCTTTTCGTTACCGCTTTGGGCATCACCGGGCTTGCCAATTTCTGGGTACAGCAGCGCACGCGCAGTATCGGCATACGCCGCGCCATCGGCGCCACGCGCGGCGACATCCTGCGCTATTTCCAGACCGAGAACTTTTTGATCGTGAGCTTCGGCATTGTGCTTGGCATGCTGCTGGCGTTTGCGCTGAACCTCACGCTGATGAAATTCTACGAACTGCCGCGCCTGCCGCTGTATTACCTGCCGATCGGTGCGCTGCTGCTGTGGTTGCTGGGCCAGCTGGCCGTGCTGGGGCCGGCGCTGCGTGCGGCCGCCGTGCCACCGGTGGTGGCGACCCGATCCGTGTGATCCATGCACTCTGGCACGGGAGGATCGGAGCGATGGCGATCACAATCTACGAACAAACTTAGGGAGAAATGCTGGATGAAAATGTTGCCTTTATTGATCGCTGCCAGCCTATTGGGCTCGGGGTCCGCTGCTACCTCCGTGCAGGCAGCGCCTGCGGCACAGGCTGCAACGAAAGACGTGACCAGCCGCGTGGCCGCACTGAACGCGCTGCTGGCCGAGCAGTGGCAGCATCAGCTGGAGACGAGCCCCGAGTTTGCGACCACGCTGGGCGACCTTCGCTACAACAGCCAGTGGAGCGATGCGTCGCTGGCGCATGCAGAGAGTGAGCACAAGGCCACCGCGGACTTTTTGCGTCGGTTCCGCGCGATCGATACTGCCGGCTTTTCCGATAGCGATGCGTTGAACCAGCAGCTGATGGTGCGCCAGCTCCAGGACAGCCTGCGCAGCTACGATCTGAAGCTGTACGAGATGCCGCTGGATCAGATGAGCGGTGCGCATATCGCGCTGGCCGGCTTTGTCAGCTCGATTCCGTTCGACAACACCAAGGAATACGACGATTACCTGAGCCGCCTGAAGGCCGTGCCGAAGCTGTTCGATCAGGTGACGGAGGTGGCGAAGCAGGGCTTGCGCGACAAGATGATGCCGCCGAAGTACGTGCTGGAAAAAGTGGTGGTGCAGATCGACAGCATCGAAAAATCCGCCGGCATGGACAGCGTGTTCGCCGAGCCGTTGAAGCATTTTCCCAAGTCGGTATCGGCGGCTGATCAAAAGCGCCTGCACGATGCGATTCTCGCCGCCATTGATCAGGATGTGCGTCCGGCTTACAAAAAGCTTGGCGAGTTTGTGGCCAAGGATTACGCGCCGCACGGACGCGCCGAGCCGGGTATCTGGAACCTGCCCAATGGCGATGCGATCTACCGTTTCGATGTCGAACAGATGACCACCACCAAGGAAACGCCGGAGCAGATCCACTCGCTGGGCCTGGCCGAGGTGAAGCGCATCGAAGGCGAGATGACCACCATCGCCAAGTCGCAGGGCTTTGCCGACCTGGCCAGCTTTCGCGCCTCGTTGAAAACCAATCCAAAAACGCACGCCACCTCGCGCGAGGATATCCTCAACCGCTACCGCAACTATCTGGCGCAAATGCAGCCGCAGTTGCCCAAGCTGTTCGGCCTGCTGCCGAAAACCAAGGTGGTGGTGGTGCCGGTCGAGCCGTTCCGCGAAAAGGAGGCGGCAGCGGCGGAGTATCACCAGGGTACGCCGGATGGTTCACGGCCAGGGCAGATTTTTGTCAACACTGGCGACTTCGCCAACCGCAGCATTTTGACGGTCGAGTCCACCGCGTATCACGAGGGCATCCCGGGGCATCATCTGCAGATATCGATCGCGCAGACGCTGCCCGCGCTGCCGCCGTTCCGCCAGCAGGCCGGTTACACCGCCTATATCGAAGGCTGGGCGCTTTACGCCGAACAGCTGGGCAAGGACATCGGCTTCTATCAGAACCCATTGTCGGATTATGGACGTCTATCGGATGAGCTGCTGCGCGCCGACCGTCTGGTGCTCGACACCGGCGTGCACGACAAGCATTGGACGCGCCAGCAGATGGTGGATTTTTTCCATGCGCATTCCAGCGAGGACGAGCCCGACGTGCAGGCCGAAACCGATCGCTACATCACCTGGCCGGCTCAGGCGCTGGCTTACAAAACTGGCGAGCTGAAAATTCTCGAGCTGCGCGAGCGCGCAAAGAAGGAGCTGGGCAGCCAGTTCGACATCCGCGCGTTCCACGACGAGATTCTCAACGGCGGCGCGCTGCCGCTGGACGTCCTGGAGACGCGCATCAATGCGTGGATCGCGGCGGTGAAGGCCGGCAAGGCGCCGGCGCATCCGGCAGCAGCGGCGGGTTGAATCGGGCGCGCTGACCGGGTTCGACTCGGTCGGCGCTTCTGCTCATTTTATTTATAAGGATTAACGGTGATCAGACGTTTGATACTGAGCGGCATTTTCGCTACGGCCAGTGCGCTGACTCAGCCGGCGCTGGCAGGCTGGGTCTATCAGCTCGATAGCGACGATAGCCTGAGCTGGCGCATCGCCGATCACGCGCTGAAGCTCCATTCGGATGATACGTCGGGCATCACCG
>CBAAAD010000142.1:6340-7268 GCA_964658785.1 uncultured Methylobacterium sp. | reverse complement strand
CCAGCCGACTGATCGGATGGCTGTGAGTGACTACTGACAGCCGGTGTCAGTACTGCCAATTTAAAATGCAAGATCCAACCCTTATGTGTAGTCCATGACCGACCGCTTCCAGCTCGTTTCCCCTTATCAGCCCGCCGGCGACCAGCCTCAGGCCATCAAGTTGCTCAGTGAAGGCTTTGAGGCTGGCCTCGCGGCGCAGACGCTGCTGGGCGTAACAGGCTCGGGCAAGACCTACACGATCGCCAACGTCATCGAGCGCGTGCAGAAGCCGACCATCGTGATGGCGCCGAACAAGACGCTGGCGGCGCAGCTGTACGGCGAGTTCAAGGAGTTCTTCCCCAACAATGCGGTGGAATACTTCGTCAGCTATTACGACTACTACCAGCCGGAAGCCTACGTGGTGGCGTCGGACACGTTCATCGAGAAGGATGCCTCGATCAACGAACATATCGAGCAGATGCGGCTGTCGGCGACCAAGGCGCTGCTGTCGCGCAAGGACGCGATCATCGTGGCCACCGTGTCGGCCATCTACGGTCTCGGCAATCCGGCCGACTATCTGTCGCTGCGATTGATTCTGGCCAAGGGGGAGCGCATCGATCAGCGCAAGCTGATCCATCAGCTGACCGAGCTGCAGTACACGCGCAACGAAATGGAGCTGCGCCGCGGCACGTATCGCGTGCGCGGCGAAAGCATCGACGTGTTTCCGGCCGAATCGGAAACTGAGGCGCTGCGCATCGAGCTGTTCGACGGCGAAGTGGAAAACATGGCGCTGTTCGATCCGCTGACCGGCGAAGTCATTCGCAAGGTGCAGCGTTATACGGTCTATCCGCGCACGCACTACGCCAGCACGCGCGAAAGCGTGCTCAATGCCATCGAGACGATCAAGTTGGAATTGAAGGATCGACTGGCGCAGCTCTACAAGGACAAC
>CBAAAD010000142.1:0-6330 GCA_964658785.1 uncultured Methylobacterium sp. | reverse complement strand
GACTCGCCGGTGCGTACATGTGGTCGGGCCGGCTGGTCGAAGCGCAGCGGCTGGATCAGCGCACGCGTTTCGATATCGAGATGATGACCGAGGTGGGTTACTGCCAGGGCATCGAAAACTATTCGCGCCATCTCACCCGTCGCGCCCCTGGCGAGCCACCGCCGACGCTGTTCGATTATCTGCCCGCCGATGGGCTGCTGGTGGTGGACGAGTCGCATGTGGGCGTGCCGCAAATCGGCGCGATGTTCAAAGGCGACCGTTCGCGCAAGGAGACCCTGGTCGAGTTCGGCTTCCGCATGCCGTCGGCGATGGACAACCGGCCGCTGCGCTTCGAGGAGTGGGAGCAGCGCGTGCCGCGTGCGATCTACGTCTCCGCCACGCCGCGTTCGTATGAGCTGGAAAAGTCGGGCGATGCGGTGGTCGAGCTGCTGGTGCGCCCGACCGGCCTGGTCGACCCCGAAGTGGAGGTGCGGCCGGTGCGGACCCAGGTGGATGATCTGCTCGGCGAAGTGCACAAGCGCGTCGCGCTGGGCGATCGCGTGCTGGTCACCACGCTGACCAAGCGCATGGCGGAAAATCTGACCGAGTACCTCAGCGAACACGATGTAAAGGTGCGTTATCTGCATTCGGATATCGAAACGGTCGAGCGCAGCGAGATCATCCGCGATCTGCGCCTGGGCGAGTTCGACGTGCTGGTCGGCATCAACCTGCTGCGCGAGGGCCTGGATATGCCGGAGGTATCTCTGGTTGCCATTCTTGATGCGGACAAAGAGGGCTTCCTGCGCTCGACCGGTTCGCTGATCCAGACCATCGGCCGCGCCGCGCGCAACGTGCGAGGCAAGGCCATTCTTTATGGCGACACCATCACCAAGTCGATGCAGGCGGCGATCGACGAAACCGCGCGCCGCCGCGAGAAGCAGATGGCGTGGAATCTTGAGCAGGGCATTACGCCCACCACGATCGTGCGTCGCATCGCCGACATTATGGAAGGTGCGCGCAGCGAAGGCGGCAACCGGCGCGGCAGTAAATCAGCGGCCCGCGGCGCGAAGGCCGTGGCTGAGCCGGCGGCCGACTATTCGGCGCTGTCGGCCCAGCAGGCATCGGCCTTGCTCAAGAAGCTGGAGACCCAGATGTACAAGCACGCCCAGAACCTGGAGTTCGAAAGCGCTGCCCAGCTTCGCGATCAGATCCATCAGCTGCGCGAGAAATCCTTGCGCTGAGCGGTGGCTACCCCGTCGCCAAGCTCATTGTGTGATGAGATGTTGTCGGCCAGCCGCTACTCCCGTACAATTCGTCGCTCGCACGGTCAACACGGTGCGAATTGGGCAGTTAGCTCAGCGGTAGAGCACTTCCTTGACATGGAAGGGGTCACAAGTTCGATCCTTGTACCGCCCACCAAATCGAAAAAAAAACGGCGCCGGCTCACCAGAGTCGGCGCCGTTTTTTTTTGCTCGTCGGCCTGGTTCGAGATGCTCGAGTGAAGATTTCGTGCGCCGAAGTATCTTTCGCACCCAGGTCGCTAAACCCTGGCGTCAGAGAATTAATAAATTTCTGCGGTCTGCATCCGGGAAGAAGGAGCCAGCGTATAAGCGTGTAAAGGCCGAACAGAAAGTCTGCGTCTCACATTCTGCTGTTGGCCAGTCAGATTTGCTCTTTAGTAAATATTTTGTGAATATGCGGACCTGCGTCACATTTTGACTTTTTGAGTTGCGCTGTTTCGATAGCAGGCTCCCGCCGTTGTGGGCGTGGCGGGTTCAGGGGTAGAACGAAAAATCGCGTTGCTGTTGGCTGCCTTGGTCTGGGCGGCTGCTTTAACTTGCCTCGCGCTATGCGTGAAGGCTTTGTGAAGAGCTGGTGCTGAGCGCGCATTGCGGCGTGAGTCATTTGTTTCGGGGTGGGAAGGCAAGGGGCTGGGGCGGAAATGTCGATTGCGCTTGTCGCGACCCCTTAGAGGGCTTGCGAGACGGACGTTTGTATTTGTTTCAGCAACTGCTGAGCCATTCGTGCGGCCAAATGCTTTGAGCGCAGCGTCGGCGAGGGCAGATTTTTTCGAACGTTTTTGGTTTTTGACCGCGGTGTCTGCCGCGAAGTCCACGGAATCTGGATCCACATGTATTCATTGAATCGTCAGCCGCCCATCGCTAGCCCAGCGTCAGTTAAGGGCGGGCGACCGTTTTTCGCTCGGTCAAAACATATACTGATATTTGCGCTGGCGCTGCTGGCTGCGGGTATGTTTTCAGGCTCTGCTTCAGCCACGGTTCTCTTTGATAACTATCAAGCCCTGTCCAACGTCGCGCCGAACCCACCGTCGCCGAATTACCAGAACTATCAGCCGACCAGCGATCCGAACAAGTCCGCCGATCAGCTTCAGAATCTCATCAACCTCGCGAATGGTTACAACGGTGCTTCCAGCGGCACCGATACCAATATCGATTGGGCGCAGTCAACGCACACGCTCTGCGACAGCACCGTTGCCAATTTCGCGACCGCTGTTCCGTCGTGCGCAGCCTGGATTGACGGTCGTGTTACCTATGCCTTGGTGCAGTTTCCCGTCGCAGGTACGTATTCCTTCGCTGTGGCCCACGACGATGAAGTGAAAGTCGATTTCGGTTCGCAGTTCACCGCCGCCAACGCGGCCAACTATCGCACCTTCAATTACAACGTGCCGGTTGGCTCGTTGAATTCGTACACCACGAGCGACACAACGTTCCAGACGTTGCCTGGCAACTTTCAAATCCCGGCCGCCAATACCTGCTACATCATGCGGGTCTATTGGAACAACCAGGCCGGTCTCAATGATCTGCATCTGCAGTGGACGGTGCCTGGGCAGGCGGCGACCATCATTCCTGCGTCGGCATTGCTTGATCCCAGCGTTTCTTCGTCCTACGCCACTTGCGCGAACACCCCTACCGATCTGGGTATATCAAAGGTCCAGACGGGTGGCACGACGTTTACACCGGGCACGCCGATCACTTACACGATCACGGTGTGGAATTACGGTCCGGCGACGACGGCGACCGCCGATTTCAGCGATACGCTCCCGGCCAGTCTGAGTGCGATCACGTTTACCTGCACCACACACGGCTCCGCCGTTTGCGGTACGACAACCAACAACGGCAATGCCTATGCCGTGACTACGGGAGCCCTGCCGCTCAATACGTCGGCTGGCAGTGCGGGCACGGCGCCCACGTCGGGCAGCTATCTCACTTACACCGTCACGGTCACGCCAAGCGACGTGGCCACGATCGTCAATAGCGCAACGATCACCGACAACGATAACAACACCGCCAACGACACCAGTACCGCGACAAGCACGGCCGCAGCGCACAAGAACACGTTGACAAAAACATGGAGCGGCGCAACGGCAGGCAACGCCGTCAGCCTCAACATCACGGGAGCTGGCGTTTCCGCCGCCACCGCGGGCACCTCTACCGCACCATCCACGACAACGGCAGCCACGGCAACGGCCAATGTCAATACGACCATCAACCTGGTCGAAGCCTTCACCACCGGCACCGCAGCCCAATACGCGACAACGCTGTCGTGCGTTAAAAATACCGACGGTTCGGCCGTCACGGTTACCGGTACCGGGCTCAGTCGAACGATTACCGAGCCGGCGGATAGCGGCGTCAAATGTACCTACACCAATACGCTTGCCGCCAATGTAGCCGTGATCAAGACCGGTCCGGCGACCGTTGTCATGGGTGCCAGTTACGACTACAGCTTCGCCGTAAAAAACCAGGGCGGTGTCGCGACCGGCAGCAACGTCATTTTTCAGGATCAGTTGCCGGCTGGCGAAGTGGCTACAGCCTCATCGGCCAACGCTACCTGCACTCCGTTGAACAGTGTGCAGGCGAAGGTTACCTGCACCATTCCCACGGCCATCGCTGCGGGTGCGACAACCACGGTCACCCTGACCGTCACCGCGCCGTCCACCGCTGGCACCATCATTAACTATGCCGCGGCCAACCCGGCGGGCACCGGGAATCCAGTATCGGCACCAGACGCGACGTGCAGCACCGCCACGACTAGCTGCAGCAGCGCCACCACGACTGTGCAGGCGTCGATGTTGACGCTGACCAAGACGCATACCGGCAACTTCACGGTAGGCACCAACGGCGTTTATACGCTCACCGTAAGCAACAGCAACGCCGCCGGCACGGCGCCGACGACGGGTACCGTCACCGTCACCGATACGCTGCCAACCGGCCTGACCTACGTGTCGGCGGCCGGCACCGGCTGGACCTGTAGCGCGAATGGTCAGGTCGTGACCTGTACCAGCACCACGGCAATCGCTGTAGGTGCCTCGGCGCCAGCGATCACCTTGACGGTGGGTGTGGCCGCTGCGGCGGCTCCATCGGTGACCAATGCCGCCAACGTCAGCGGCGGCGGCGACGCGACGTGTCCTTCGACCGCGCGCTGCGCGCCCACCGACCCGACCACGGTAGCAACCGCAGCCAGTGTTTCCGTCACCAAGACGGGCCCTGGCACCGCGGTGACCGGCGGCAGCTACACCTACACGCTTGCCGTCGCCAACAGCGGTGGCACGGCCACCGGCACCAACGTCATCGTGCAGGATCAGCTGCCCACCGGCGAGTCGGCCACAGCCTCGACCAACGCCACGTGTACCCCACTCAATACGCCAAGCGCCCTGCTGACCTGCACGATTCCCGGGCCGATCGCGGCGACGGGTTCGGTATCGGTTGCACTGACGGTCACTGCTCCGACAACAGCAGGCTCCATTACCAACTACGCGGCAACCAGCCCCACCGGTTCCGGTACGCCCGCTACGCGGCCGGGCACGGCGTGCGATACCGCCACAACCAGCTGCTCCAGTGCGGTAACCAACGTTGGTACGTCGGCGAACGTGACCGTGACGAAGACGGGCCCTGCGACGGTGGTAGCAGGCGCCAGCTACAACTACACGCTGGCGGTGAAAAACACGGGCGGCACGGCGACGAGCGCCAACGTGGTGGTGCAGGATCAGCTGCCGACCAATGAAGTGGCGACGGCGTCGACGAATGCGACGTGTACGCCGCTGAACAACGCCGGTGCGCGGGTGACGTGCACGATCCCGGGCGCGATCGCGGCGAACGGCACGACCAATATCACGCTGACGGTCACCGCGCCGACGGCCGTTGGACCGATCACCAACTACGCGGCGGCCAATCCGGCCGGCGACGGTACGAACCCGCCGACATTTCCGGGCACCAACTGCAACACCGGTACGACGAGCTGCTCCAGTGCGGCGACAACGGTGCAGGCACCAGTGCTGAATCTGACCAAGACGCACACCGGCAACTTCACGGTGGGCACCAACGGCACGTACACGCTGACGGCAAGCAACAGCGGCAACGTGCCGACGACCGGCACGGTGACGGTGACCGATACGTTGCCCGCAGGCCTGAGCTACGTCTCGGGCACGGGTACGGGCTGGACCTGCAGCGCGGCAGGCCAGACGGTGACATGCACGAGCACGACGGCGATTGCCGCCGGCGCGTCGGCCCCGCCGATCACCTTGACGGTGGGCGTGGCCGCGGCCGCTTCCCCCTCGGTAACGAACACCGCCAGCACCAGCGGTGGTGGCGACAGCACCTGTCCGGCGGACTCGCACTGCGGTGCGAGCGATGCAACGACGGTGAGCGGCACGACGTCGCTGACGCTGAGCCAGACGGGCACCGTGGCGGATACGAACGGCGATGGCGTGATAGGCGATGCCGGTGACGTCATCACCTATGCGTTCACGGCAACCAACACCGGCACCGTGACGCTGACCAACGTCAGGGTGACCGATCCGCTGCTGCCCAACCTGAGCTGCACGATCGCCAGCCTGGCGGCCGGCGCGAGTGCGAGCTGCACGGCGACCAACAACACCTACACCATCACCGCAGGCGACGTAAGCAGAGGCACGGTCACCAGCACGGCGACGGCGACCGGCACACCGCCGGGCACGCTGACGCCACCCACGGCGACCAACACCCTGGTAACGCCGACGCCGGCCACGCCGGTGGCAAGCTTCACCATTACGCCGACGGGTACGGTCGCAGATACCAACGGTGACGGAACGATCGGCGATGCCGGTGACGTGATCACCTATACCTTCAGCGTCAAAAATACCGGCACGGCACCGCTGACGAATGTGGTGGTGACCGATCCCCTGCTGCCGAACCTGACGTGCACAATCGCCAGCCTGCCCGTAGGTGCCACGGCCAGCTGCGCAGCAACAAACAACATGTATACGATCACGCCGGCCGATGTGACCAACGGCCGGGTGAATGACACCGCCAGCGCAACAGCGAGCGCGCCGGCGGGCGTGACGCCGCCACCAGC
>CBAAAD010000141.1:4028-7307 GCA_964658785.1 uncultured Methylobacterium sp. | reverse complement strand
GGGCATCGCATGCACCGCGCCGGGATCACTTGACGTGGATGGTGATCTTTTTCGACACCAGCGGCGGATCGAACGGAATATGGTTCTGATCGCCCATTTCGAGCTGCAGTGTGTGCGTGCCCGGCGCGAGCTTCAGCGTCGTCTCGGTCTGGCCGCCGCCGAAGTGCAGATGCGTTTCGTCCTTGGGAATCGGCTGGCCGGCGGGCGGCAGATCCTTCACATCCACCAACAGATGATGGTGGCCGGTTTTTCCTTATCGACGCCGGCCGGCGCCACGCCCATGCCTTTGAGGCCAAACTCGACGGTTACGTTCTGACCCACGGTGGCGCCGTCTTTCGGCGAGATGATGTAGACCTCGGCACCGCTGGGCGCCTTGGTGATCGGCAGACCGGGCGCATAGGCGGCGATCGAGGCACCGGCAAAGCCGGCGACGGAGAGAGCGAGAGCGAGCAGTACGCGTTTCATCGGTGCACTCCACATGGATGGAAGGCCAGTGTAGTCACGCCGGCGACGTAAAGGCATCCCGGCAAGTTGACGCTTGCGCAGCCGCAGTCACCGCAACGTCATGCGGCCGCCACGTTGACGCAACGCGATCGGGCCACAGTGCGCCAACACCATAGGGGCACGCTCATGCGCATCGGCATAGTCAGCGAAACCTATCCGCCCGAGATCAACGGCGTAGCACTCACCGTGCACAGCCTCGCCGCCGGACTCGCCGCGCGGGGCCACAGCGTCGACCTCATCCGCCCGCGCCAGCAGCCGCCGCACCAGGACGAGCCGGGTATCGACGTGCTGAGCGTGCGCGGCGGCGCCCTGCCCCGCTATCCGGGCCTGCGCTTCGGACTGCCCGCCGCGCGCACCTTGCGCCAGCACTGGACGCAGCAGCGGCCCGACGCCGTCTACGTTGCCACGGAAGGCCCGCTGGGCTGGTCGGCGATGCGTACCGCCAAGTCCATGGGCATTGCGCTCAGCAGCGGTTTCCATACTCGTTTCGACAGCTACGCCGATCATTACGGCGTGGGTCTGCTCACGCCGCTGGTGCGCGGCTATCTGCGCCGTTTTCATCAGCGTGCGGCGGCCACGCTGGTGCCGACCGAGGCTCTGGCCGATGAGCTGCACGCGATGGGCGTCGACAACGCGCGCCTGCTGCGCCGGGCGGTCGATACGCAGCTGTTCCATCCACGCTATCGCGATGAGGCCCTGCGCGCGTCGTGGGGCGTCGACGCCGCCACGCCGGTGGTGCTTTACGTGGGACGCATTGCGGCAGAAAAAAATCTCGCGGTCGCCGTGCAGGCGTTTCGCGCGATCCAGCAGCGCGTGCCGCAGGCGCGTTACGTGTGGGTCGGCGACGGCCCCGAGCGCGCGTCGCTGCAGGCGGCCAACCCTGATTTCATCTTCACTGGCGTGCAGCGCGGTGAGGCGCTGGCGCGGCATTACGCCAGCGCCGACCTGTTTCCGTTTTCCAGCCTTAGCGAAACCTTCGGCAACGTGATTCTTGAGGCGCTGGCCGCCGGCCTGCCGGTCGTCGCGTTTGCCGAAGGCGCCGCGCGCGAACATCTGATCGACGGCGTCAACGGTTACTGCATCGAGTCCGGTAACAGCGCGGCCTTTATCAAGGCGGCAGCCACGCTTGGCAGCAATCCAGCGCTGATCCGGCACATGGGCCGCGCCGCGCATCTGGGCATGGCCGGCCTTTCGCCGGATGCCGTCATCCGCGATTTCGAAAACCTGCTGCGTGATCTGGCCGAGGAGAACTCCGATGCATCTGCTGCCGCTGTCTCGCACGCCTGAACTCAATCCGGCGCTGACGCCGGAACTCACCCTTGGCCCCCGCTTTGCGCTCGACGGTCGCGTCTGCGTCGCGGCCAATCGCTGGGGCGCGCGACGCGCAGTCGGGCTGTTCTTCGGCGCCATCAGCCGGCTTGGTGACGGCGTGTTCTGGTATGCGCTGATGGCGGTGCTGGCCGTGATCGGCGGGCGGCATGGTGCGTACGCTGCGATCCACATGGCGGTGACCGGACTCACCGCGCTGCTGCTGTATCGGCTGCTGAAACGCTGGACCCGTCGACCGCGTCCCTATCGCGTATGCCCTGGCGTGATTGCGCACGTGCCGCCGCTGGACGAATTCAGTTTCCCTTCCGGCCATACGCTGCAAGCGGTGAGCTTCAGCATCGTGGCGATCAGCTGGTTTCCCGCGCTGGCGCCGCTGCTGATCGGCTTCACTTCGCTGATCGCCGCGTCGCGGGTGATTCTCGGCCTGCACTATCCCAGCGACGTGCTGGCGGCGATCGGCATTGGCTGTGGTCTGGGCACCGCGTCGCTGTATCTCGCGCCGTGGTTGCTCGCTATCGCGTGAGGCGTTCTGCCAACGATGCGGCGGCGTGGTCAATCTATCGACACGCTGTCACAAGTCTCTTTGAAGTCAGGCAGATAGCTATGTTGTCCACAGGCTTTAAGCCGCTCGCTCCACAATCGCTGTGGAAAACTTCCGTGTCGCGGCCAATTCAAAGCTGATCAAAAGCTGAGCAGTACGTAGCAAGTGCTTGATCCATAAACGACAAAGCCTGCTTGTCCACAGGCTTTGCCGCAAGCCTTCCACATTCGCTGTGGAAAACTAAATCATCGAACGGATCAGGCCGCGCGCGCCTGGCTCGACAGAATGCCCAGCAGATCGGCCAGCTTGTCGCGCATCTCGCGGCGGTCGACGATCATGTCGATGGCGCCGTGGTCGACCAGAAATTCCGAACGCTGAAAACCTTCCGGCAGCGTCTCGCGCACGGTCTGCTCGATCACGCGCGGACCGGCAAAACCGATCAGCGCCTTCGGCTCGCCGATATTGATGTCGCCGAGCATCGCGAGGCTGGCCGATACGCCGCCGGTGGTCGGATTGGTCAGCACGCTGATGTAGGGCACGCCCGCGTCGCGCAGACGCGCCAGCGCGGCCGAGGTCTTGGCCATCTGCATCAGCGAGAACAGCGCCTCCTGCATGCGCGCACCGCCGGTGGCGGAAAAGCACACCAGCGCGCTCCGGTCGGCTAGCGCACGCTCGGCGGCACGGGTGAATTTTTCACCGACTACCGAGCCCATCGAGCCGCCCATGTAGGCGAACTCGAACGCCACGGCCATCAGCGGCCGCGACTTCAGCGTGCCGCTCATCGCGACCATGGCGTCTTTCTCGCCGGTCTTTTTCTGCGTGGCGATGATGCGATCGCGATACTTTTTGGAATCGCGGAATTTCAGCGGATCGACGATCGCCTTGGGCAGTTCGATCAGTTGATA
>CBAAAD010000141.1:2025-4018 GCA_964658785.1 uncultured Methylobacterium sp. | reverse complement strand
CATCGAGAAAGGCATGCAGGCGAGTGCGCGCCTCAATGTAACCGTGGTGGCCACACTTGGGGCAGACCATCAGGTTCTGCTCCAGCTCGGGCCGGTACAGCACGCTGCCGCAGCCACCGCATTTTTCCCACACGCCTTCGGGCACCGAGCCCTTGCCGGGATTCGGCTGGTGCTTGTTGCGCGTGCGCGGGTTCATGATTTTTTGCAGCCAGTTCATCGCATCACCGCTTGTAGAAAAACGAGTTGTTTACTGTGTTGCCACCGACGCAGATTCGCACAACGCGACGCCTGCACGCGACCGATCCCGCGTCAGCGTTCGTCCAGTGCCGCACGGATCGGCGCCATGAAGGCACTCACGCGCTCGGCGATGTCGGCGGCGTCGGAAGCACCGTTGAGCGATTCGACCAGCGCACTGCCGATGACGACGGCGTCGGCAAAATCGGCGATGGCCTTGGCGCTGGCCGCATCGCGGATGCCGAAACCGACCGCCACCGGTGCCTTGGCGTGCGAACGGATCTCGGCGACGCGCGCAGCGATATCGCCAGTGCTCAAATGACCCGCGCCGGTGATGCCGGCAAACGAAACATAGTAAAGAAAGCCCGTGGCGGCTTCGCACAGCTGGGTCAGACGTTCGGGCGCTGTGGTAGGCGCGGCCAGGCGAATCTGCTGCAGCCCTGCATCGATCAGCGGCTTGAGTACCGCCGCCTCTTCGAGCGGGCAATCCACCACCAGCACGCCGTCGACACCGGCCTGGACCGCTTCCCTGGCAAACCGCGCGTAGCCATGAATCTCGATCGGATTGAGGTAGCCCATCAGCACCACCGGCGTATCCGTGTCGCGCGTGCGGAACTCGCTGACCCAGCGCAGCACGTGCGCCAGACCGACGCCTTTGCTGATCGAACGCTCGCTGGCGTGCTGGATCACCGGGCCATCGGCCATCGGGTCGGAAAACGGCACGCCAAGTTCGATGAGGTCGGCGCCGGATTCGACCAGCGCATGCATCAGCTCGACCGCGTGCTCGGGTGACGGATCGCCGGCAGTGACGAACGGAATCAGACCCGTGCGCTGAGCGGCCTTGAGCTCGGCGAAGCGCCGATCGATGCGGCTCATATCGTGACTCCTTCACGCTCGGCAATCGTCTGCACGTCCTTGTCCCCACGGCCGGAAAGGTTGCACAGAATCATCGCGTCCTTCGGGTATTCCCGCGCCAGTTTGATCGCCTGCGCCACGGCGTGCGCCGACTCCAGCGCCGCCAGAATGCCCTCGGTGCGGGCCAGCAGGTGGAACGCCTCCATCGCCTCGTCATCGGTAATACCGACGTATTCGGCGCGGCCGGCGTCTTTCAGAAACGCATGCTCGGGACCGACGCCCGGATAGTCGAGGCCGGCGGACACGGAATGGGTCTCGGTGATCTGGCCGTTGTCGTCGCACAGCACATAGGTACGATTGCCGTGCAGCACGCCGGGACGGCCGGCCAGCAGGGACGCCGCGTGCAGGCCGCTGCCGATGCCCTCACCCGCCGCCTCCGCGCCGACGATGCGCACGTCGGCATCGTTGAGAAACGCGTGGAACAGGCCGATCGCATTCGAACCGCCGCCGACGCAGGCGGTCAGCGCATCGGGCAGACGGCCGTACTGCTCCAGCATCTGCTCGCGCGCCTCGCGCCCGACGATGGCGTTGAAGTCGCGCACCATCATCGGGTACGGATGCGGGCCGGCCACCGTGCCGATGATGTAGAAGGTATCGGCGACATTGGTCACCCAGTCGCGCATCGCTTCGTTGAGCGCGTCCTTGAGTGTTCTGGAGCCCGAGGTCACCGGGATCACTTCGGCGCCGAGCAGCTTCATGCGGAAGACGTTGATCTTCTGCCGCTCGATGTCGGTCTCGCCCATGTAGACCACGCACTTCAGGCCCAGCCGCGCGGCCACCGTGGCGCTGGCCACGCCGTGCTGGCCGGCGCCGGTCTCGGCGATGATGCGCGGCTTGCCCATGC
>CBAAAD010000141.1:0-2015 GCA_964658785.1 uncultured Methylobacterium sp. | reverse complement strand
TGCGCTTGGCAACCAGGCCCTGGCCGACCGTGTTGTTGATCTTGTGCGCGCCGGTGTGGTTCAGATCTTCGCGCTTGAGCAGGATGCGCGCGCCGCCGACATGCTGCGACAGCCGCTCGGCGTGATAAATGGGGCTGGGCCGACCGACGTAATACTTCAGATCGCGATCGAGCTCGGCGATGAACTCCGGATCGTGACGCAGACGCTCGTAAGCTTCGGCCAGATCGGCCAGCGGCGCCATCAGCGTTTCGGCCACGTAGCTGCCGCCGTAGTCGCCAAAACGGCCATGGGCGTCGGGGTAGGCGTTGAAGTCCGCGATCTTGCTCATGCACTCACTCAATCAAGACAAAAAAACATCATCCCAGCAGCAGCTGAAGCCACACAGGGGCACAACGTCGCGGATAGGTCCACCGACGCCGCGCTCGGGACGTCAACCGGCGGTCATGGCGACGGATCGAACCGCGTCGATCAAGGCCTCCATCTTACCGGCATCCTTGATGCCGGGCGAAATCTCGATGCCACTGGCCACGTCCACCGCCCACGGTCGGGCAGTGCGAATGGCCTGCGCCACGTTGTCGGCGGTGAGCCCGCCGGCGAGGATCAGCGGCTGGGTCAGGTCGCGCGGCATCTGCGACCAGTCGAACGTGCGCCCGCTGCCGCCGACCTCGCCGAGCCCGTGCCCGTCCAGCAGCAGGGCTACGGCGCCCGGGTAATCGTGCAGCCGGGGCAGTGCGGCAGCACCCTCGCCCATCGCGATGGCCTTGAGATAACGCTGGCCGAACTGCACGCACCACGCGTCGCTCTCCTGCCCGTGAAACTGCAGCAGGTCCGGCTGCACCGCGTCGATGACTTCACGCACCAGCGCCGCGTCGTCGTCCATGAAAAGCGCCACCGCGCTCACGAACGGCGGCAGCGCGCGGCGAATCTGCGCGGCCTGCTCGATGCTGACGCGACGCGCGCTGCGCGCGGTAAAGACCAGGCCGATCGCATCGGCACCGAGCCGCGCCGCCAGCAGCGCGTCCTCGACCCGGGTCATGCCACAGCATTTGATGCGCGTCACAACGAAGCCTCCGACGATGATTCGACGTGTGCTGCTTCAGACGCCGATGGCGCGAGTTGGCTCACTTCCGCCGGCAGGCCCCAGTGAACCGGGTAGCGCGGCCCCAAAAAGGTGAGCCCCGATGCCGGCGCGGTGGGGCCGGCCACCTGCCGATCGCAGCCCGCGAGCAGTTCGCCCATCCACGTCACCGGCTTTTCGCCCTGACCGATCAGCAGCAGCGAGCCCACAATATTGCGCACCATGTGGTGCAGAAAGGCATTCGCCTCGATCTCGACAAAAACGTGCTGACCCTCGCGTCGCACACTGACGCTCAGCACCGTACGACGCGGATGCGCGGCCTGGCAGGACAGCGCGCGGAAGGCGCTGAAATCGTGCTCGCCGCACAGTGCCTGCGCCGCCTCGTGCATCCGATCGGCGTCCAGCGGCAGGCGCTCCCAAGTGACGTAACGCGCGTCCAGCGCCGCGCGCACCGGGCGATTGAGGATGTGATAACGGTAGCGACGGCTGCGCGCCGCGTAACGCGCGTGAAATTCCGCGGCCACTGGCTGCGCCCACAGCACCGCCACGCTATCGGGCAGATTGGACGATACGCCGAGCATCCAGCCGCGCATGTCGCGCTGCGCCCCGGTATCGAAATGCACGACCTGACAGCGCCCGTGCACGCCGGCATCGGTGCGGCCCGCGCAGCTGATTTCCACCGGATGCGCGGCAACTTTCGACAACGCCTGCTCCACGCTCGCCTGCACGCTGGCCCCGGTTTTCAGCCGCTGCCAGCCGGAAAAATCGGTGCCGTCGTATTCGATACCCAGGGCGATGCGCATGACGTTTGGTAAAAGCTCAACCGAAGACACGCAAGATTAGCAGGTCACTCCGGCGCATCCTGTGCCCGCTCTTTGGGCATCCCTCTTTGGGGCGCTCGCGACACCGCACCACCCCTGCTTGGCCGCCCACCCAC
>CBAAAD010000140.1:0-7342 GCA_964658785.1 uncultured Methylobacterium sp. | reverse complement strand
GAAAAGCCAGAGCGCCCCTCTCCCCAATAAAGCCTGGGTAGAGGGGGAAAAAGCGGCAAGGGAAAAATCAGAGCGAGCGCAAACCCGCCGCCTCGCGCGCCAACAACTCAATCGCTGCCCAATCCCCCGCCGCCAACCTGTCGGCCGGCGTCAACCAAGACCCACCCACACAAAGCACATTCGGCAACGCCAGAAAATCCGGCGCACTCGCCAGACTGATGCCGCCGGTCGGGCAAAACCGAACCTGCGGCAGCGGGCTGGCCCAGGCGCCGAGCAACTTCGTGCCGCCGGCGGGCACGGCCGGGAAAAATTTCAGAAAGCGATAGCCGCGCTCCAGCAAGGTCATCACTTCGCTGGCGGTGGCCGCACCGGGCAGCAGCGGCACATCGCTGTCGTCGATGGCATCGAGCAGTTTTGGCGATACGCCGGGCGATACGGCGAAGCGCGCGCCGGCCTGGCGGGCGGCTTCCAGATCGCGCACGGTCAACACGGTGCCGGCGCCAATGACGGCGCCTTCCACTTCGGCGGCGATCGCGCGGATCGCGTCGAGCGCGGCCGGCGTGCGCAGCGTGACTTCGATCGTGGGTATGCCGCCGGCGACCAGGGCGCGGGCCATCGGCACGGCGTCGCGGGCGTTGTCGATGATCACGACCGGAATGACCGGCGCGAGCCGCATAAGGGTTTCGACCTGCTGCTGCTTGTTTTCGATGCTGCTCATGAAATCGCTCGCGGAAAGTTGGAAAGGGAGTGGCTGCGCGCTGGTCGCGAAACGATCAAAGCACGCCGGCGCCAAGGTCGGCCGTGGTCGCCGCCTGCCGGAACAGGCCGAACAGTTCGCGGCCCATGCCGCTGTGCTGGGCGGAGAGATCCGCATGCTGCGGCAGACGCGCGTCAAGTTCGTGCGTTTCCATCAGGACGTCCAGACGTCCATTCACCGCATCGAGGCGGATGATGTCGCCGTTGCGGATCTTGGCGATATTGCCGCTGGCCACGGCCTCGGGCGTGACGTGGATCGCCGCCGGCACGCGGCCGGAAGCGCCGGACATACGGCCGTCGGTGAGCAGGGCGACGCGGTAGCCGCGATCCTGCAGCAGGGCGAGCGTGGGGGTGAGCTTGTGCAGCTCCGGCATGCCGTTGGCCTGCGGGCCCTGAAAGCGCACCACCGCGATGAAGTCGCGATTGAGCTCGCCGCGCTTGAACGCTTCGCCGACCTCGTCCTGATCGTGAAACACCACGGCGGGCGCCTCGATGATCAGTCGATCGTCGGGCACCGAGGACACCTTGATCACGGCGCGGCCGAGATTGCCCTGCAGCATGCGCAGGCCGCCGTCGTGGCGGAACGGTTCGTCCATGCCGCGCAGCACGCCGCGGTTGCCGCTCTGTTTGGATACCGGCGTCCAGCGCAGCGCGCCGCTGTCGTCGAGCTGCGGAATCTGCGCATAGCCGTCCATACCGGTGCCGAAGACGGTCTGCACATCGGCGTGCAGCAGGCCGGCGTTGAGCAGCTGATCAATCAGGAAGGCCATGCCGCCGGCCTGGTGGAACTGGTTCACGTCGGCGTAGCCGTTCGGATACACGCGGGCCAGCAGCGGGATCACGCCGGAGAGCGCGTCGAAATCGTCCCAGCGCAGCTGGATGCCGGCCGCGTGCGCAATGGCGACCAGATGCAGCAGATGATTGGTCGAGCCGCCGGTGGCGTGCAGGCCGATCACGCCGTTGATGATGGCGCGCTCGTCGATGATGTGCCCGATCGGCAGGTAGTTGTCGCCGAGCGCGCCGAGCGCGTTGACCCGGCGCACGATGTCGGCGGTGAGCGCGTCGCGCAGCGGCGTGTCGGGTGCCTCGAAGCTGGCGCCGGGCAGGTGCAGGCCCATGATCTCCATCAGCATCTGGTTGGAGTTGGCGGTGCCGTAGAAGGTGCAGGTGCCGGGGCTGTGATACGAGGCAGCCTCGGCCTCGAGCAGCTCGGCCTTGCCGGCCTTGCCCTCGGCATAGGCCTGGCGCACCTTGGATTTTTCCTCGTTGGGAATGCCGCTGGGCATCGGGCCGGACGGCACGAACGCGCCGGGCAAGTGGCCGAAGCTCAGCGCGCCGATCAGCAGGCCGGGCACGATCTTGTCGCAAATGCCCAGGTACAGCGCGCCGTCGAACATGTCGTGCGACAGCGCGATGGCGGTGGCCATGGCGATCAGGTCGCGCGAAAACAGCGACAGCTGCATGCCAGCCTGACCCTGGGTCACGCCATCGCACATCGCGGGCACGCCGCCGGCGACCTGGGCGGTGAAGCCGGCGTCGCGCGCGATCTGTCGGATGAGTTCCGGATACCGCTCGTACGGCTGATGCGCCGAGAGCATGTCGTTGTAGGCGGTAACGATGGCGAGGTTGCCGCGCAGGCCGTTGCGCAGCGCGTCCTTGTCGTCCGGCCCGCAGGCGGCGAAACCGTGCGCGAGGTTGCCGCAGGACAGGCGCGCACGCTGCGGACCGCCGCGGTCCACCGCGTCGATACGCTGCAGATATGCCGCGCGCGTCTCGCGGCTGCGTTCGCGCAGGCGTTCGGTGACTTCGGCAACCACGGGATGCAGCGTGTTCATGTCAGGACTCCGAAACGGCTAGTGCGGTGATGCGGTGAGAGTTGGATATGGTTTATGCGGGTGCTACGAAATATTCCGTTCTCCCCGAGCCTCGCCGCGCAGCGGCGAAGTCGAGGTGCGGCGCGCCGGCATCGACTCCGCATCTGGCCTGAACGATCTGGCGACGTCACCGGTTACCGTGAAGCAGCGCTGCCGATTCACGGGCACCAGTACACCGCCACCGGCACGCGATGCTGTGAAATCACAGCGCGCACCGGGTAGTCTCTCGCCGCGCCCAGGCCCAGCCGCGCATCGGCCAGCAGGTCGCGCTTCTTGTTACCGGCCACCAGCAGAAAGAGCGATTCGGTTTCCAGCAGCGTTGCCAGGGTCAGCGTGATACGCGGCTCGCCCGCACCGGGTGCGCGCATCGGCAGCACGCGGGTTTTACCGTTGATATCGAGCGCTTCGGCCAGGTTATCGCCGCCAGGGAAGAACGACGCCGTGTGGCCGTCGTCGCCCATGCCCAGCACAACCGCATCAAAAGGCAGCGCGAGTTCTTCGACCCTTCGTGTGGTGGCGGCAAGGCCCTCTTCCGGGGTCGGCGCGTCGCTGTAGAGCGGCACAAACCTGGCGGCGGCGGCTTCGTTCTGCAGCAGAATCGTTTTCACCAGCTTGGCATTGGAACGCTCGTCGGTATCCGGCACCCAGCGCTCGTCGACCAGGGTGATTTTGACGTTTGCCCAGTCCAGCGTTTCCTTCGACAGCTGCGCAAAGAAATCCTTCGGCGTGCTGCCGCCCGACACGGCGAGCAGCGCGTGGCCGCGCTGATTCAAACTCATGCGCAGGCGCTTGGCCACGCGCTCGGCCAGCGCCGTGGCCTGGGCGTGGCAGTCAGTGAAACTGTGGGTGGTGACGTTGAGATGCGTGGTCATGGGTGGTGTCTGCGCGCCGGAGGCATCATGCGGAGGGCGCGCCCTGCTTGTCGTTGGGAAGGAAGAGGAAGTGTGACGCACGGGTGGTACCGCGCAAGTGAATCACCGGAAAAGCCGGCAAGCGCTGACCGCGATTACTCGCTGTCCTCGCTCCAGGTGCGGCCGTCGCGTTCGATCAGCGCAATGGCCGCGCTCGGACCCCAGCTGCCGGCCGAATACGGCCGCGGTGCTTCACCGCTGGCCGACCAGGCGGCCAAAATCGGGCCGGCCCAGCGCCACGCGGCCTCCACTTCGTCGCGACGCATGAACAGCGTGGGGTTGCCGCGCACCACGTCGAGCAGCAGGCGCTCGTAAGCGTCCGGCTGCGACACGCCGAAAGCTTCGGCAAAGCTCATGTCCAGCGGCACGTGACGCAGGCGCAGTCCGCCAGGGCCCGGGTGCTTGATGGTCAGCCACAGCTTGACGCCCTCGTCCGGCTGCAGCCGCAGCACCAGCCGGTTCTGAGCCAGCGTGCCGGCTTCGGCGTGGAAGATGGAATGCGGCACGGGCTTGAACGCCACCACGATTTCCGACACGCGATCGGGCAGACGCTTGCCGGTACGCAGGTAGAACGGCACGCCGGCCCAGCGCCAGTTGGCGATTTCCGCCTTCACCGCGACGAAGGTTTCGGTATGCGACTTGGTATCGCCTAATTCATCGAGATAACCAGGCACCTTGGCGCCGTCGGACACGCCGGCGCGGTACTGGCCACGCACGGTGAGCTGGGCGACGTTGCTGCTGTCGATGTGCTTGAGCGAGTTGAGCACTTTCAACTTTTCGTCGCGCACCGCATCGGGCGCCAGCGACGACGGTGGCTCCATCGCCACCATGCACAGCAGCTGCAGGATGTGGTTCTGCACCATGTCGCGCAGCGCGCCGGCGCGGTCGTAGTAGGCGCTGCGGTTGCCGGTGCCCAGCGTTTCGGACACGGTGATCTGCACGTGGTCGATGTGCGCGTTGTTCCACAGCGGCTCGAACAAGGCGTTGCCGAAGCGCAGCGCCAGCAGGTTCTGCACGGTCTCCTTGCCGAGGTAGTGATCGATGCGGAAGGTCTGCGATTCGTCGAACACGCGGCCGACCGCATCGTTGATCTGGTTGGCGCTGTCGAGGTCGCGGCCGATCGGCTTTTCCAGCACCACGCGCGATTTGCCCTCGTTGAGCTTGTAGCTGCCCAGGCGTCCGCAGATGTCCACAAACAATTCGGGCGAGGTCGACAGATAGAACACGCGGATGTGCTCGGGCTGCTCGCCGATAAGGGCGGCAAATTCATCCCAGCCTTCGTCCTTGCGGGCATCCAGCGAGCGGTAGCCGACCTGCTTGAGGAACGCCTCGATCTTCGCCGCGTCCGCGCCGCTGGTCTTGCTCAGGGTGTCGCGTACCTGCTCGCGGTAGCTGTCGTCGTCGAGCCCTTCGCGGGCGATACCGACGATGCGGCTGCTGTCGGGAATCTGGCCGTCGACAAAGCGGTGGTACAGGGCAGGCAGCAGCTTGCGCAGGGCCAGATCGCCGGTGCCGCCGAAAATCACCAGGTCGAAGGGTTCGGTGCGCTGGGAGGAGCCGCCCTGGGAGGCGTCGGAGCGGTTGGAGCTGGTCGAAGAAGCAGTCACGAAGTCACCTCGGTAGATGCCATGAGGGCAGACAGGCGCGACCAAGAGGTGCTGCTGCCCGGTTGGTGGCAATCATACCAGTGACATACCAGACGATGCCACCCGTTTCGGTAGCGCCTTAGAAATCGTAACGGAAATGAGCAAAACGCTGACGGTTCTCATGTGATGGCCCTGGCTACCGGTCGGCAGCGGGCTGGCAGTTGCCTAAGTGGTTACTCATTGGTATCTTGCGCCATTATGGAAACCGCCCTGGCCAACGAATACCGCCGGATCTGCCACGATCCGGCCTCCAACCAGCCGCTGGCCTATCTGCGCCTGCGCCGGGCGATCCGCAACGTGGTCGAACACCGCGATATCGAGCCCGGTCAGGCGCTGCCCAGCGAGCGCGATCTGTCGGTCGCACTGAAGCTCTCGCGGGTCACCGTGCGCAAAGCGATCGCCGGGCTGGTGGAGGAGGGCCTGCTGACCCAACGCCACGGCGCCGGCACCTTTATCGCCGAGCGCATCGTCAAGCCGATGTCGCGACTGACCAGCTTTACCGAAGATCTGCACGAGCGCGGACTGCATCCGCGCTCGGAGTTTTTCGAGCGCGGCATCGGTGAAGTGACCCCGGAAGAATCGATGGCGCTGAACCTGTCGCCCGGCTCGCTGGTGGTGCGCCTGCACCGCGTGCGCTACGGCCAGGACGAGCCGCTGGCGATCGAGCGCAGCGTGGTGCCGGCCAGCGTGCTGCCCGATCCCATGCTGGTGCATGACTCGCTGTACGCCGTGCTGGAACAGTTCAACTGCCGGCCGCGGCGCGCGCTGCAGCGCCTGCGCGCCGTGTCGCTCAATGCGCAGCAGGCGCGGCTGCTGCACGTCAGCGCCGGCAGCGCCGGTCTGAATATCGAACGCCGCAGCTTTCTCGACGACGGTCGCGTGGTCGAGTTCACCTGCTCGTGGTATCGCGGCGATATTTACGACTTTGTTGCCGAGCTGCAGACGGATTGATGGCGTCGTCCAATGGAGCCGATCAATCAGCCGTTTGGACGTCCATAAAATCGTCACTCCAGAGAATCCCATGCAGGCACGCGATACCCTGATGTACAGCGAAGCGCACGAAGCTGCCGACGTTGTCGCGCGCCAGTTTGCTTCCAATGACAAGCTCGTCACCGCGCTGGCGCAGACGCTGCGCGCGCACCCGCCGCGCTTCATCGTGACCTGCGCGCGCGGCAGCTCGGACCACGCCGCCGCGTACGCCAAATACGTTTTCGAAACCCAGCTCGGCATCGTCACCGCGTCGGCGTCACCGTCGGTGACGTCGGTCTACGCCGCCGAACAGCGCTGGCAGGACGCGTTATTTATCGCGATTTCGCAGTCGGGCAAAAGCCCCGACCTGGTGCGCAACGCGCAGGCCGCAAAGATCGCCGGCGCGCGCGTGATCGCGCTGGTCAACGTCCAGGATTCGCCGCTGGCGGCGATCGCCGATACGGTGATCCCGCTGCACGCGGGCCCGGAGCGCAGCGTGGCGGCCACCAAAAGCTATATCGCGGCGCTGGCCGCCGTGCTGCATCTTTGCGCGCGCTGGCGCGGTGACGCCGAACTCGGTGAAGCGCTGCGCGTATTGCCCGACGCGCTGCGCAGCGGCTGGGATGCGGACTGGTCCAGCCTGAGCGAAGGGCTGACCGACGCGCATAATCTGTTTGTCGTCGGCCGCGGATTCGGTCTCGGCATCGCGCTGGAAGCGGCGCTGAAGTTCAAGGAAACCTGCGGCCTGCACGCGGAGGCGTTCAGCGCCGCCGAGGTCAAGCACGGCCCGATGGCGCTGGTCGGTCCGGATTTCCCCGTGCTGTGCTTCGCGCAGGACGACGACACGCTGGAAGGCACGCTGGCGCTGGCCGACATGTTTCGAAAGCGCGGCGCGCACGTGTGGGTCGCTGCGCCAGGTCAGACAGGAAAAGGCAGCTTGCCCGTGATGGCCGGCCTGCCGGCGCTGTGCACGCCGCTGCTGATCATCCAGAGCTTTTATCGCGCCACCGCCGAGCTGTCGCTGCGCCGCGGCTTCAATCCCGACGTGCCGCCGCATCTCAACAAGGTGACGGAGACGGTGTGATTTTCTGGAGCGGCGAGGGGTTAGCCACGAGGGGCGAGTGAAGCAGCGCCCGCGTTGGAAGCTGTAGAAGGTGAACTCATCGCCTCCGAACGGTTAGCACTG
>CBAAAD010000139.1:0-7349 GCA_964658785.1 uncultured Methylobacterium sp. | reverse complement strand
CAGATTGGTCACGGCGATCAGCGGCACGCGATCGGCACCGCCGGCCGACGCGCGTCGTACCACGGGCGTCAGCCCGACCGCCCGATCCTTCGGCACGATCACCGCGGTCACCTTGGCGGCGGCCGAGCTGCGCAGGCAGGCGCCGAGATTGTGCGGATCGGTGACGCCATCGAGCACCAGCACCAGGGTGCCGCTGCCGTCGCGCTCCATCAGCGCCGCCAGGTCGTTTTCATGCGCCATCGGCGGCGGCTCGTACAGCGCCGCCACGCCCTGATGGCGCGCCTCACCGGCGAGCTTGTCCAACTGCTCGCGCGGACGATGGTTGACCGTGATCTTCAGCGCCTTCGCGCGCTCGGCCAGTTCGAGCACGCGCGCGTTGCGCTGACCCTGCTCCACCACCAGCTCGCGCACGCGCTCGGCGTCGTTACTTAATGCACCTTCGACCGGGTTGATCCCGACGATCCAGCTCTCACTCATGGTTTGCCTTTCGGTTTCGGTTTGCGCGGACCGCGCTTGTTGCGGTTGCCGCCGGATGGCGCCGCGCTGGATGGTGCCGCCGTCGGAGCCTGCGCCGCACGACCTGAGCGATTCTGCCCCTGCCCTTTACCGCGGCCAGAGCCGCTGCTGGATCGGCTGGGCGATGAATCCGCCGATGCCGAACCGCGTCGCAGACGCTGGCCGGCCTCGGGTTTGTTCGACGCATAAGAGCGGCGCGACGGCGGATTTTCGTCCTGCACAGTTGGCGCCGGAGCTTCAACCACCACGGGATCCTTGCGACCGAACGCGCGACCGATGGCTTTGGCAGCGCGGCCGAACATGCCCGGCGCCTTGGCCTCGGCTGCCGGCTTTTTCGGCAGCGAATAGCGCTCGCCGGCGGCCGCATAGTTGTAAGCCTTGCCCGCCGCCTGCGCTGGCGCCGCCACGGCACGCGTGGGCACGAGTCTAAAGTCGATCTTGCGATCTTCCAGGCTGGCACGCAGCACCTGTACGCGCACGTGATCGCCGAGACGGAACTGCGTGCCGGTGCGCTCGCCCTTCAGCAGTTTGCGGATCGCATCGAAGTGGTAGTAATCGTTGGCGAGCTGGCTGATATGCACCAGGCCGGAGACCTTCGATTCATCCAGTTCCACGAACAGGCCGAACGAGGTGACGCCGGTAACCACGCCTTCGAACTCGCTGCCGATGTGCTTTTCCATCCACGCGCACTTGAAGCGCTCGTCGACGTCGCGCTCGGCTTCCTCGGCGCGGCGTTCGCGCTGCGAGCAGTGGATTGCCATCGCAGCCATTTCGGCTGGCGTGTAGCTGTAGTCGCTCGGCTTGCGGCCGGTCAGCGCAAAGCGGATCGCGCGATGGACCAGCAGGTCGGGATAGCGGCGGATCGGTGAGGTGAAGTGCGCGTACGCCGTCAGCGCCAGGCCGAAGTGGCCACGATTGTCGGGCTGGTACGCCGCCATGCTCTGCGAGCGCAGCAGCACCGACTGGATCAGCTCGCGCTCGGGACGATCCCTGACCATGCGCAGCACTTCGGAGAAGTCGGCGGGCGTGACCCGATCGATCGACGGCATGCTGAGCTTGAACTCGCGCAGGAACTGCTGCAGATCCTCGTACTTTTCCGCCGGCGGCGGCTCGTGCGCGCGGAACAGCGCGGGGATTTTCTTCTTCTCCAGATACAGCGCCGCCTGCACGTTGGCCGCGATCATGCACTCCTCGATCAGCTTGTGCGCGTCGTTGCGTTCGGTCGCGCCCATCGACTCGACGCTGCCGGTCTGGTCGAGGCGGAACTTCACTTCCGGCGTCTCGAAATCGATGGCGCCGCGCCGCTTGCGCTGGGCCGCCATGGCCTTGTACAGCGCGTGCAGGTTCTCCAGCTGCGGCAGCACGTCGGCCACTTCCTGCAGCGCCTCTTCCTCGCGCAGTCCCACTGCCTGCCACACCTTGTCGTAGGTCAGCCGCGCGTGCGACAGCATCACCGCGTCGTAGAACTTCGACTTGACCACGTTGCCTTCGGCATCGACCTGCATATCGCAGACCATGCACATCCGCTCAACTTTCGGCATCAGCGAGCAGATGCCGTTGGACAGGGTCTCCGGCAACATCGGCACCACAAACCCGGGGAAATAAGTCGACGTGCTGCGTTCGTAAGCTTCCCGGTCCAGCGCGCTGCCAAGGGGTACATAGTGCGAAACGTCCGCAATCGCCACGATCAAACGGAAGCCGCCACCGCGCTTGGGTTCTGCATAGACAGCATCATCGAAGTCGCGCGCATCGGCTCCGTCGATCGTGACCAGCGGCAGCGAGCGAATATCGGTGCGGCCTTCACGTTCGGCCGCGCTGACCTGCGGTTCGACCTGCGCCGCTTCGCGCAGCACTTCGGCCGGCCATTCGTGCGGCAGGTCGTGGCTGGCAATGGCCATTTCCACCACCAGCGACGGCTGCAGGCGTTCACCCAGCACCGCCTTGATCACGCCCTTGGGACCACGCTGCGAGGTCGGCGGATCGGTGATCTCGACCACCACGATCTCGCCCGAGGTCGCGCCCTGCTCTTCGCCGGGCTTGATCATCACTTCCTGCAGGATGCGCCGATCGTCCGGCGTCACTGAAGTGACACCGTTCTCGACCACCACACGGCCGACCAGTCGCGAGGAACGGCGCTGCAATACCTCGGCAATCGCACCCTGGCGACGACCACGGCGATCGATGCCGACGACGCTGGCGAGCACGCGATCGCCGTGCATCACGGCGCGCATCTGCTGCGGCGACAGATAGAGGTCATCACCGCCTGCATCGGGACGCAGAAAGCCGTAGCCCTCGGCGTTGGCGATCACCAGGCCGGCGATCAGGTCGAGCTTTTGCGTTGGCGCGTAGCCGCCGCGACGTCCCAGCAGCAGCTGCCCATCGCGCACCATCGCGCCGAGCCGCTTGCGCAGCGCTTCGAGATCGGTCTCGTCGTCGATAGCTAATGCCTCGGCGATGCGCGCCTCGGTCAGCAGCTCGCCGCGCTCTTCAAGCAGCGCAAGAATCGCCTCGCGGCTGGGAATGGGACGGTCATACTTCTGCGCCTCGCGCGCCGCGTGCGGATCGCGCACGGCGCCGCCGGATGCTTTGTTGCGAGGAGCCGAAGCACCGCCATTGCGCGGCGCTCGGCCGGCAGGTTTTGCGCGACCTTGGGTCGGGCCGGACTCTTGTCCGTTTCCGGACTGGCCCTTGCCAGACGGGGAGGAAGTTTTTCTAGTCACTAAGTTACCTTGAGTTGTTCGCGGCGCGAAGGATGACACGACGCGATGCATAGGGTGAAAAGTGTTGACAAGCCACCGGCAGGTGCCTACATTACGCGGCTCACGCAGCTTGTACAGCCGAGTGAGACCCTGCCCGGGTGGCGGAATTGGTAGACGCACTAGCTTCAGGTGCTAGCGGGGGCAACTCCGTGGAGGTTCGAGTCCTCTCCCGGGCACCAATTGTAAACGAAGGCCGCCTCACAAGGGCGGCCTTCGTCTTTTGGGGAATCCGACACGATATCGATCGGCGATACGATACGAGCTCACCGTCCACGGAGTTCGCCATGTCACGTCCGCCGCTCCCGCCGTTCACCGAAGCCACCTCCATCCAGAAAGTGCGCATGGCCGAAGACGGATGGAACGGCCGCGACCCGGCCAAGGTCGCGCTGGCTTACACGCCGGACAGCCAGTGGCGCAACCGCGCCGAGTTCATCCACGGCCGCGCGGAGATCGAAGCCTTTCTCACCCGCAAGTGGGCGAAGGAACTCGACTACCGGCTGACCAAGGAACTGTGGACATTCGCCGGCAACCGCATCGCCGTGCGTTTCGCCTACGAATACCACGATGACAGTGGCCAGTGGTTTCGCGCCTACGGCAACGAGAACTGGGAATTCGATGAGGAAGGCCTGATGCGGCGGCGTCTGGCCAGCATCAACGAACACCCGATCAAGGAAGCCGAGCGCAAGTTTCACTGGCCGCTGGGTCGCCGCCCCGATGACGCGCCCGAGCTGAGCGCGCTGGGTCTTTAGAACCGCTCGGCCACACTGTCGCAGCATCGATGGCGCTAACGAATATCGCGGCCCTCTACCTGTATAATTCACGTGGTAAACGCATGGTGGGAGAAGCGGATGGCGCCAGAAAGGCCATTCCGCTGCCGAAGACGCAACGCCCGTAATCGCTCAGGCTCCTGTACCACCACGCGCAAACACTCTGGAGAGACCGGTTCAATCCGGCGCCGAAGGTGCACGAAACGCCACGTTGTCGATATCGACCCTGATATCGACCGAGGCGTTTCCAAACTCTCAGGCAAAAGGACAGAGGGGCGCCCGACGTGCGGCACGGCACGTTGCCTTTGGATGCCTCCAGTCATGAGCCACAAACATTCCCCTTCGCTGCGCGAACTCGAGCATCACCACGCCTTCGTCGAGCGCCATATCGGCCCGAACGACGCCGAGATCGCGCAGATGCTGCACGTGATCGGCCATGAGTCGCTGGAAACGATGACCGACGCGATCGTGCCGGTCTCGATCAAATCATCCGCGCCGCTGGCACTACCGCAAGCGATGACCGAGGTCGAAGCGCTGGCCAAGATTCGCGCCATCGCCGACAAGAACCAGGTGTTCCGCAGCTTTATCGGTCAGGGCTACTACGGCACGCACACGCCGAACGTGATCCTGCGCAATATCCTCGAGAATCCGGCCTGGTACACGGCCTACACGCCGTATCAGGCGGAGATCTCGCAGGGCCGCATGGAAGCGCTGATCAACTTTCAGACACTTTGCGCCGACCTCACCGGCATGGAGATTGCCAACGCGTCGCTGCTGGACGAAGCCACCGCTGCCGCCGAGGCGATGACCCTGGCCAAGCGCTCGGGCAAGTCCAAATCCAACGTCTTCTTCGTGTCGCGCGGCGTGCATCCGCAGACGCTGGAAGTACTGCACACCCGCGCCGAGGCGATGGGCCTGGCGCTGCATATCGGCGATGACGCCGAAGCCGCCAGCGTCGACAGCTTCGGCGTGCTGCTGCAGTACCCCAACACCTTTGGCCAGATCAACGACTACAAGGCGCTGGCCGATGCCGCGCACGCGCGCGGCGCGCTCGTCGCGGTGGCCACCGATCTGCTGGCGCTGACCCTGATCGCGGCGCCGGGCGAATGGGGCGCCGACATCGTCGTCGGCAACTCGCAGCGCTTCGGCGTGCCGTTCGGCAACGGCGGCCCGCATGCGGCCTTCATGGCCTGCCGGGACGCGTACAAGCGCTCGATGCCGGGCCGCCTGATCGGCGTATCCATCGATGCCGAAGGCAAGCCGGCGTATCGGCTCACCCTGCAGACGCGCGAGCAGCACATCCGCCGCGAGAAGGCCACGTCGAATATCTGCACCGCGCAGGTGCTGCTCGCCGTCATGGCCAGCATGTACGCCGTGTATCACGGTCCGGAAGGCTTGACCCGCATCGCGCGCCGCGTGCATCGCCTCAGCGCGATCCTGGCCGGCGCGCTGGGCAAGGCCGGCATCACCGTGGGCCCGGATTTTTTCGACACGCTGCACGTGGTCAACGTCGACGCCGACGCCATCCACGTCAGGGCCGAATCGGCGCGCATCAACCTGCGTCGCATCGACAGCCGGAGCCTCGGCATCAGCCTCGATGAAACCACCACGCGCGAGGACGTGATTGCGCTGGCCAAGCTGTTCGGCGCCGGTGTTGCGATCGATGACATCGACGCGCTGGATGCCAGCACCGACGACGCCCTGCCCGCTGGCCTGCGCCGCACCAGCGCCTTCCTCACGCATCCGGTGTTCAACACGCATCACAGCGAGCACGAACTGCTGCGCTACATGCGCGCGCTGGCCGACAAGGATCTGGCGATGGATCGCACGATGATCCCGCTGGGCAGCTGCACCATGAAGCTAAACGCCACCGCCGAGATGATCCCGGTGACCTGGCCGGAGTTCGGCAATATCCATCCGCTGGCGCCGTCCGCGCAGACGCAGGGCTATGCGCAGCTGATCGATACGCTGGAAGCAATGCTGGTCGAATGCACCGGCTACGACGCGGTAAGCCTGCAGCCGAACTCCGGCGCGCAGGGCGAATACGCCGGCCTGCTGGCGATTCGCGCGTATCACCGCTCGCGCAACGAAGGCCATCGCGACATCTGTCTGATCCCCGAATCCGCCCACGGCACCAATCCGGCCTCCGCGCAGATGTGCGGCATGACCGTGGTGGTGACCCAGTGCGACGCCAACGGCAACGTCGATATCGACGATATCCGCGCCAAGGCCGAAAAATATTCCGACCGCCTTGCCGCGCTGATGATCACCTACCCGTCCACGCACGGCGTGTTCGAGGAAGACATCGCGGCGATCTGCGAGGTCGTTCACCAGCACGGCGGCCAGGTCTACACCGACGGCGCCAACATGAATGCGCTGGTCGGCGTCGCCAAGCCCGGCAAGTGGGGCTCGGACGTCTCGCATCTGAATCTGCACAAGACCTTCTGCATCCCGCACGGCGGCGGCGGCCCGGGCGTGGGCCCGTGCGCGGTGAAATCGCATCTCGCGCCGTTCCTGCCGAAGAAGTTCGGCGAAGAAGGCGCGGTCGGCATGGTTAGCGCGGCCAGCAACGGTTCGGCCTCGATCCTGCCGATCTCGTGGATGTACATCACGCTGATGGGCAGCGAAGGCCTGCGCAAGGCGACCCAGGTCGCCCTGCTCAACGCCAACTATGTGGCCAAGCGGCTGGCGCCGCATTACAAGACGCTGTACACCGGACGCAACGGCCTGGTTGCGCACGAGTGCATTCTCGACCTGCGCCCGCTGAAGGACGCCACCGGCATCGGCGCCGAGGACGTCGCCAAGCGCCTGATCGACTTCGGCTTCCATGCGCCGACACTGAGCTTCCCGGTGTCCGGCACGCTGATGGTCGAGCCCACCGAAAGCGAATCGCAGCACGAGCTCGACCGCTTCATCGACGCGATGATCCAGATCCGCGAGGAAATTCGCGCCGTCGAGGAAGGCAAGCTCGATCGCGACGACAACCCGCTCAAGCACGCGCCGCATACCGCAACCGCCGTGTCGGCCAGCGAATGGACGCATGCGTATCCGCGCGAGCTGGCCGCCTTCCCGCTGCCCAGCCTGAAACTGCAGAAGTACTGGTCGCCGGTGGCCCGCGTGGACAATGTCTACGGCGACAAGAACATCATGTGCTCGTGCATCTCCATCGAGGCCTTCAAAGGCGAAATCGAGGCGTTTAGCGAACCGAACGTGATGTAGCACGTCAGATCTTTTGCCATCCAGAGCCCCGCACACGCGGGGCTTTTTTGTGGCCAGCGTTGAACGCGCTGTTCGATGGCGTATCCAC
>CBAAAD010000138.1:0-7360 GCA_964658785.1 uncultured Methylobacterium sp. | reverse complement strand
AACTGATCTTCTACGAAGGCTGCAAACCCATCCGCGCCAAGAAGAACTGGTTCTTCAAGGACAGCAACTTCAAAAAGCGGGCGAGTATTCAGCCGGCGAAGATTGCGCGAGTGAAGCCAGCATTATCGCGGGAGGTTGCGATGAATGTCGTGGAGGCAAAAAGTGACCGAGCCGCGGCGGCGTTGCGGCAATGAGGTTCGACTCATTGGAAATAAGCCCGGCCAACAAAGGAGATGCATCTATGAAGCATAGGACACAACAGTATTTGAAGTTCTTCTTGGATCAACGATGAGGATGTGCTCCATGCGCATGATGAAGATTATTTTTGCGCTATGCCTGATGGGTCTGGCGCCTCATGCCTTTGCTGCTAGCTTCGATTGCAGCAAGGCCGCCACCTCCACGGAAAAACTGATCTGCAGTGACGCTGAGACGTCTGCCCTCGATAGCAAGCTGCAACAAGCTTATAAGACGGCACTTAGCGCAACTGATGCGTACGGTAAAAAAGAGCTGGCCAAAGAGGAACGTAACTGGATTCAATACACTCGGAATATTTGTCAGGACGTGGATTGTTTACGGCAGGCCTATACCGCTCGTATAACCTTACTGGCGCGTAATGAAAAAAATATCCTTGATGGCGAGGTGTACTCACACTGTGAAACGCCAAATGATGGCAACCCTAGTGGCCGTGAATGCGTAAATGTGGTGCCCATTCGGGATCCCAACTACCGGGTTGACTCGTTCAACCAATCGCTGACGCAGCAAAAGCGGAAGGGTCGAATCATCGGCTGCAGCCGGCTTATTGATCTGCCGGTGGGCTCGGCGGGCAGTAACCATAGTTTTGGCGGCTTCTGCATCTTGCAGGACGATTCGCAGCGCAAGAATGTCGAAATCTGCAACGATGACATGTTCGGTCATTTTCAGGTGCAAACGGTCAGTACGAAGGACACGTCCGACAATCATTTGATCGATTTCGTCTATGCGCAATGCTACGGGGGCTAATGCCCCCTCACAGGAACCGGAAAGGAGTCTGTCATGTCCGATAGCGCCACGATAACTCGCGAACAGCTACGTACAGTTTATGTTGCCACTGAGCTGGGAGGCAAAGATGTTGACGCGAATCACTTTTCGTATGCCGGGCTTGCTAAAAGCACCTATTCATTCGGTCAGCTTCAATTCGACGTTGGCAACAACGATTCGGCTAGAGACTTTCTAAAAGCAAACGGTTTCGACGCTGCTGACATCAACGATCTTAGGTCGCATGGTGGGCTGTCCGCCAAAAAATTGGTTGCCCTTGATAACAAGCTGCAAGCAATTCCGCAGGAGAAGATCGATAAGTTTACTAACGACTATTTGGATAAAAGGGTCGCTGACGTGGGGAGCGTTATCGATCAGGTGCGCGTGCTGAAACTAGCGGCCGCCGATGCCATTATTGGAGATCAAAAACTGCAATTAGGCATCGCGGATTACGCAAACCAGTTCGGTCATGTCGGTCCCCAGTTTGTGGGTTTTTTGGCAGGGAAGTCGGAAACTCTCAATGCGAGCGGCAAAATCATACAAGCCGGTAACCCGCCTACGCGGGAAGATATCCAGACATTCATCAACGCCACTAGTTATGGCCAAAACCCTAAAAACTCCAGCGGTATCAACGGCCGTGCCGACCACTTCAACGAAGCAATGGCCGAGCTCAAGCTGGGCCCTTCCGTGAAAGCTTCTACCCATACCTCAGAAAAGGGTGGCTCAATCCTCAAGCTCGGTTCTCACGGTGAAGCCGTCAGTGCTTTACAGGCCGATCTGGCTTCTCTCGGTTACACGGACTCGAAAGGTCGACGGTTGAAGTCTGATAATGACTTTGGTCAAGATACTGAAACTGCGGTGCGTGCCTTTCAGCGAGATCATGGATTGGAACAAAACGGCGTAGGTCCAAAGACGCTGCATGCCATCCAGACCGCAGTGGCGCCACTCAAAGAACATAATTCGGGACCATTGCCGGCCGTCTCATCTATGTCTTCCTTGCCCTCTGTGCCGGGCTTCGATGATCCGCGCAATGCGCTTAGTCCCAACCACGGGCTTTACGAAAAATTGCAGCAGCGCATACCCGACGCCTCTGAGGAGCGCCTGCTTCAGTTCACCGCCGCCTGTCACGCCAACAAAATCACTGGTGACAATCTCTCTACGATTAATCTGGACGAGGGAAATATGAAGATTGGTTTTCATGGATCCAGCTTTCTGTCCACGCCAGCAACCGTCGATTTAAATACTCCGCCGCCGCAACCCCTTCAATCAATTCAGCAGATTCAGCAACACGACCAGCAACAGGCGCAGGACACGCAGATGAATCAGCAGGCAGGTCAAGCGTCGACGCCGGGCATGCCCGGTCGGTGATTGGCAGACGTCTCTGTCTGAGACTGTCGATGACACACAGCCTGATTGCGACAAGCCGGGTCCTAGTTTCTCATTCAACATTTAAGGGAAATTGCGATCAACGGCGGCATAGGCTCGGGCCTGTCTCCTCTGATCTGGTCTTTAAGGCCAATTCGGCGAGGGTCCCCGGCACGACGACGCGAGTTTCGCCAAACTGGCCGCCCCAAAAACTGGCCTGCTGACGCTGGTCTGCAAGTTTCAAGGCCATTGGTAAAAGAAAATCGTGAATGACACAAGCATATTTGAAATGTTCCTCGCCCTCACGATAAGAGCGTAAACCATGCCCGCAACGAAGTTTCTTTTTGCGCTTGGTTTAGCGAGCCTGGAACTTAGCGCATTTGCCGCTAGCTTCGATTGCAGCAAGGCGAAAGGTCCTACGGAAAAGCTGATCTGTAGTGATGCTGAGACGTCTGCCCTGGATAGCCATCTGCAGCAAGCCTACAAGACGGCACTGGCGGCAGCGTCAGAAGCTGTCGATAAAAAAGCTTTGGCTAAAGAACAACGTAACTGGATTCAATACACCCGCGCCATTTGCCAGGACGTGGCTTGTCTGCGACACGTCTATGCCGCGCGCGTAGCTGTGTTGGCGCGCAATGAGAAAGACATCATTAACGGCAAGTCATACTGTGTGATGCCAAGTGGCGGTGGGGGCGAGCACGAATGTGGTGTCTATGTGGTGCCTTACCGTGATCCGAACGATCGGATTGATTCGTTCAATGCGTCATTGGCACATCAGAAGCATAGCGGCAAGATCATTGGATGCAGCAAGCTCATCGATCTGCCGATAGGTAGGACACACGCCGACCATAGTTTTGGTGGCGTCTGCACATTGCAGGATGGGGCACAGCGCAAAGACGTTGAAATATGCAATGACGATATGCTTGGGGGATTCAAGCTGCAAATGACTAATCCACAAGATGTTTCCGACAAAAGTCTGATCGATTTCGTCTACGGCAACTGCACGGATTGATCTCCAGACAAGAGCCAGCAAGGAGTTGACATGTCGAATAGCGCCACTATCACCCCCTCTGATTAACCGCGTGTCGTTGTTACTAAAACAAAGCTAAGCGGCGATAGTTCCAATGATCAGGGGTTCGAGCGTGACGACTAGACGTGCAGGATTGGTTGGCATTTCGGCGGGGACATTCAAATTCGCCGTGGAGACGACGCTCTTCGCGCTCATCGCGCATGCCATGGGCTATCTCATCCATGAATATGCCCACAGCGTTTCTGCATGGGCTTTGGGGTGGATGAAAGAGCCGTTCGGCATCGACTACGGGCATGCGTCCGTCAACAATTTCATCTTTCTTGACGAGGTTGATGACAACGTCGATTACGCTCCCATTATCGCCAGCGGTCATGGTTTGAGTGCGGCCGTCATCGCGTTAGCGGGTGCGTTTGTTGGCAATGGTGCGGTGTATTCCTTCTGTACGCGCTACTCCGGACGCATGCCGTAAAGTCTCGGCGAAGCCTGACGTCGTTTGTGTACTGGTTCTCGCTGATGAGCGCTGCAAACGTCTGGGGCTATGTGCCGCTTCGGGCGCTCACCACTCATGCCGATATAGCCATCGCGGCCAAGGGTCTGGGTATTTCTACATGGGCGCTCTTTCCATTTCTGATGGTGCCGGCGCTTTATATCGTCTATCACTTTTTCTGCAGAAACTTCCCTGGCGTATATGCGACCATCTCATCAGGGGATAACAGTCGCCTCATCATGCTGATTGCGCTTACGGCGTTCTGGTACTTTTCGTTCTTCGCCGGGAATAGCGTGATCTCAGGTGACTATGGGCTTATCTCGCAGATCTTTGCCATCCTGTCGCGCTATCTTCTGTTTCCGCTTGCGGTGATCGGGTTGACGACCAGATATGCAAACGGCCCACCGTCGAAGAGGCCGGATAGATTCGAGCACTAAGGCCGATAGCCTACGAGTTACCCCGATTGCTGGTTTGTCGTCGCCGCGTTTTCTCTGTTGGGCTTCGTGCGCGTCTGCGGGCATGATGGGCGAACTGCCTTCAGCGACGGCTGCACCCATGTCACCACGTTCCACCGTTGCACCACTCGCACTGGCCTTCGGCGCGCTATTGATCAGTATGGTCTCGTATCAATGCGGCGCGTCGCTGGCGAAGCATCTGTTTCCACAGGTGGGTGCGCAGGGCGCTACCGCTTATCGCCTCGGGTTCAGCGCTTTGCTGCTGCTGCTGTGGAAGCGGCCTTGGCGACGGTCGGTTGGGCAGCGTAACTGGCGCGTGCTGTGGGGCTACGGCCTGGCGATGGGCGCCATGAATCTTGTGTTCTACATGTCGCTGCGCTCGATCCCGCTCGGTATCGCTGTTGCGCTGGAATTTACCGGGCCACTGGCGCTCGCCGTGTTCGGCTCGCGTCGCCTGATCGACTTTGTGTGGATCTTGCTGGTGGTGGCCGGGCTGGCCCTGCTGTTGCCGCTACGCAGTCAGATGCAGCCGCTGGATCCGGTTGGCGTGATGTATGCGCTGGCTGCCGGCGTGGGCTGGGCGCTCTATATCGTGCTGGGGAAGCGAGCCGGCGCCGCCTACGGTGAGGATGCAGTGACATGGGGCACGTCGATCGGTGCTCTGCTGGCCATACCATTCGGGGTCGCGCATGCCGGCAGCGCGCTGCTGTCGCCGACGCTGTTGCCTTATGCGCTGGGCGTGGCGGTACTCAGTTCAGCGTTGCCGTATTCGCTGGAGATGGTTGCGTTGACCCTGCTGCCAGCGCGCACCTTCAGTACCTTGCTGAGCCTGGAGCCGGCTGTGGCGGCCGTCGCCGGTGTTTCCCTGCTCGACGAACGACTCAGCCTGCTGCAGTGGCTGGCAATTGTAGCGATCATTGTTGCGGCGGCTGGCACGGCGTTGAGCGTGCAACGCCCCGAACTCACCGAACCACCGCTCGCAAATTGAGTTTATTTGATCGCTTCGCTGAGAACTCTTTCCTCGATTGTGTAGCCACAACGAGCGATAGATGGAACGCACTGGCGCGCCGGTATCAGCACCGTCGCCTGATGGAGTACCAGCATGGCCACTGCGCCGGTTGGCTGAAAAGATCAGCGGGAGGTGCGCCGTTTCATCATGAGCCATCAACCGTGCGTCGCGGCCGAAGGATGCTCTCGACCTTTTTTCGACTAATAACTTTTGATCGAGCGCGCCAAGCCGTTATGCGTGAAAGAAGGCATGCCGTGATGTGTCTATATCCGGCAGCCTATGGCCCTGCCACCGTCAATCCATATTTCTTGGCGCGCGATTCGACCTCCGGATCGAGCGCGCGTGCGGCGGCGAGGTCGGCGTTGCCGGCGTCGGTCTGGCCGCTGCGGATTTTTGCGAGGCCCAGGCCGTAGCGCGACCATGCGTTCTTCGGCATTTGCAGTACGGCTTGCTCGTAGGCCTTGATGGCATCGGGGTAGTGTCCAAGTCGCAGCTGCACCAGGCCGAGGCTGTCGAGGTAGGCCGGGTTTTCGCCGTCGCGTTTGATGGCTTTGCGGCAATCGTCCAGAGCATCGTCGAGCATCTGGTTGCTCAGGCCGCGCGCCCAGCAGCGTTCGTTGAGTGCGGAGCCGAGCAAGGCATCGCGGTTGTGCAGGCGTATCCAGTCGTCGAGTAGCGGTAGTGCTGAAGTGGGTTGTCCCAGCGTGATGTAGAGGCGTGCGACGGCGCGCGATTGCGAGGAGCCGGCTGGTGCCAGCGCGCTCGCTGCTGTTACGTCCGCGAGTGCACCGGCGCGGTCCTTGTGCGCGAGGCGCAGTTCGGCACGCAGCAGCAGGGCGTCGGCATTTTTCGGGTCGAGGCTCAGCGTCTTGTCCAGATCGCCGAGCGCCGCATCGGGTTGCCTGTCTGCCATGTGAGCACGCGAACGGGCGAGATAGTAAGAGGGTTCATCCGGCGCCATCTTTATCGCGGCATCCAGGTCGGCGATGGCGGCGCCAGATTCGCCGCGAGACAGGTGCGCCTGGCCGCGCAGGGCAAGATCGGACGCGGTTTTCGGTGCCGCGTCCTTGTTGCTGGCCGTATTGCCGGCATCGGCATCGGCATCAGCTTTGGCGCCGTCGCTGGGTGCGTCGGCAAAGGAGAACACGCGCCCGCCGTTGTAGGTGAAGTAGGCCTTTGCCTGGCTGTTGGCGATGAACATGTGGTGGGCGAGAATAAAATCCACGCCCAGCAGCATGTCGGTACCGTCGCCGATGCGCCCGTCGATGACCTGCATCTGGCTGTGCTGGATGGTTTCGGTACCCACCGAAAACTTGTCGATGCGCACCGTCCAGGTCTTGACCCGGTGTGCGCCGATGCCATAACTCGTGCCGCTCGTTTTGACATCCGGCGCGTTGAGGTCGATGCCGATTCGCTCGGCGGCCGGGCGGCTGAGCACGGTCGCGGCCGCGCCGGAGTCGAGCACCGCTCGCACCTCGCGGCCGTTTATCGTCACCTTGAGAAACGTGCGTCGGTCGCCGCGGCTGCCCACCGAGTCGATATCGGCAACGTTGTACTGGCCATCCTTGACCCAGTACGCCAGCACTTTTTTGGAGCAGTGCTCCGCGCTGAACAGGGTCAGTTTGCCGTGGGCCAGATCGAGTTCCAGATCGGCGGCATCGAGCAGGTTGGCGCCCAGCAGTCCGTAGCCTGTGTCGGTACCACCCACGATGAAATCGATGTTCTTGAGCGTGGCGTTGAGAATGCCGAATTCTTTGACATGCGTGACCTGCGCATCCGCCGATCCGCCGACGCCACCGATGCGTAGGCCAAATGGCGCAGGGAACAGCCTCAGCCCCAGCGACGATGCGTTGGCATTGGACATGGTGTTGAAGAAGGCGCCGGTGTCGAGAATGAAGCGTGTTTCATGTCCGTTGATCTTCACCATCGTGGTGGCTCGTTCGCCAGCCATTTCCACGGAGAGCGTGCCGTAGTCCTTCAACTGGCAGCCGTCGGCCCAG
>CBAAAD010000137.1:0-7366 GCA_964658785.1 uncultured Methylobacterium sp. | reverse complement strand
AGACTACGAGAAAATTCCACTTTTGGCGTCAGCTAATCTGAGGGGGGATTACCGGGGGGAGGGGGTTGAACACCAGCCGAGCCCCGCGCCCCAAAAAAAGCGCACGACCGCTTCGTCTTGATGCGGGCTACGGTGACGGCGCTCTGCTCTTTTCGATGTCCAAGTCATTACTGCCTGCCATCGTACTCAAACCAGAAACTGGAACCGCCCGAGGTAAATCGGTTGTGCATAAATCGATCTAGAAGCTTCGTATTGAAATGTTGGTGGTAAGCGCTTCCATACAAAACTCGGACTTTAGGATTGTCAAGCATAAAGGCTAAAAGAAGATATTGTTCGGTCCAGTAAATATGAGTATCGAGCAACCACTTTTGAGGCAATCCAAAGGGAAGAAAGATATCATGCACATGCACATAGATTTTTTTATTGATACGCGGCAACAAACGCAAATAAATATGCAGACAATCACTGCCTGTCTTGACGGTATGCGTTGAATCAATAAACAGAACATCGCCATCGCACAACATGGCGTTCAAGGCTTCCGGCGAAACATCTTGAGCCTGCATTTGTAATAGATCCAACGCCCCTTCATCCCTTAGAGATGTGATGAAGGGGCGAGGGAAAGGCTCAATGCACTTGATCTCGCCAGATCGATTTTTCAGCATTGCTTGAACTGCAATCAACGAAGAAAATCCGCTGCCGATTTCAACCACTGTTTTCGGCTTTAATCGCCTCAGATAAGCGTAATACGACATACCGTCGCTGTAAGAAAACTGACTGTTTTTCCAAAAAAACTCTCGGCAATTTTCCTCGTTACCGTCTTCTGCCGGATCAAAATCTTCGGAAAACTCAACCAGACAAGACAGCTCTTTTAGCAGCTCCGCCTGCTTGAAAATATCGCCATCCAAGTAGGGCGGGGCTACTTCTCGGTACTCATAGGAACTCAATATTTCAGCAATTGAAGGAGTGTTCGAGTAAAAATTCGCCGGAATCAGATTGAGACCAAAACCTTGCAATTTCTCCCTGTCCTTTCGGTCGCCCCACAACAATTTCTGCATCACACCGAGCGCAGGAGTGAACTCTTTTTCGATCATCGAAATACTTTTCCGTTTAAACATATTCACGCGGCACCAGGCTGCTCAAGCAGATTTGTCAGCAAAAACTATTTCTAAAACAAACCAGATTTTTATTGGTCACGGACATGTCTGAAGATTGTAATAAAGCGACATATCGCCCCAGGTAGGCTCCATCACTGGCGTCGTTCCATTGAAGGAATCGACCAAACCAAACCAGTTGCCGCCGGAATATGGATAATCCCTACCAGCCACCCACGCAAATTTGGCGTACTTATTTTCACGTTGACAAACGCTCGCGCCCAACACTCCCTGATAGGCAGCTCTTTGATCAGCCAGGGTCCAATTGGTTCCGTAAGCTTTGCCGTACTCATCAATCCATAAGGGCTTTGTCGCCACGGATCCGTATGAGTCCAAAATGGCGTCAGTCGCTGTGGCGTAGCTTTGCCAAGTCGAACCGGTCGGGAGAGACAAATATATCGATGCTGCGACCACCGGATTGGATGGCGTATTGGCGTTCATCCAAGTTGCCAACTTTTTTATAAGGGCAGGATCATTATTGCTAGCGCTTTGCACGCCAATGACTTCGTAGGAGGCACCGAGATTGGGTGCATACGATTGTTTCCAAGCCCATATCGACTTGATCCATTCGCCGTGATTAATTGGCACTGACTGAACGGCCGTGTTGTCGCCATCACACCCGGACAGGTAGCAGGGAGAAAGGTCGCCGGCCAGCATTATCATGCCAAGATTGCCGTAATTGAGCTTGTTTATCCAGGTTTGGAGCCAAAGTTTATCGTGACTGTAAGGAGGCACATCGGTGTAAAGATCATTGGAATCTCGATGCGTAACCAATACGATTTCGATTTGAAATTTTCCGGCGTTGGCGCCACTTTGCGTGATCGCCATAAAATCGTTGACCTTCTTGATAAGCGCCGCACTCGGGACCGGCTCTACATCACTGGCTGAAAAGAAATCATATGACACCAGTATGCGTATCCAGTTGACTCCAGCGCTGCGGTATTGCGTAAGCAAAGCATCGATTTTTGCCCTGACTGTCGGGTCATATTGGTTATTGAGAACCCAAGGAAAGTCTTGGCTGACGCCATCAAGATAGAAGAATGTAACGCCCCTGACATTGCCACTAACGTTAGTAGCGGAAGACGGAGACGCAAAAGTGGCGAGTAGTAATACTGCCGTGGTGATCAAGGTCAAGAATAGACGCTTCACAAAGCTCTCCCACTAGTGGTGGTTCAACTTGTTTTTAACGCCCCCGTGATTGCAAGGCGACCTTTGGACCTTACTTGCGTAGGTAGCATGGCATACGCTAGTCGTCGACGCATCTCGTACAGACGAATCCAATGCGTGAACGTTACGCACAACCCGGATCCAGCAACACAATACCTGCGGCAATGGTCGAGATAGGCACGCTCGTGCTCGGCGACCAAATCGAGCATGCTGGCTGTCAGGCATGTCCGATTGATGACGTCAGACGCAAGATAGATAAGATAATTGCCTAAGACACGCTGAATTTTTTTGCAGACACAAGCCGATTGCGGGCTTTTTGGTCATCCCCCGGCAAGCTGCATAAAGGGGACGGAGGTAGTTAAACCATGGCCGTCAGCAGCGTCGGCCGACGAAAGCGCTGTCTTGGGCGGGATGTTGGGCTTCGCTTTGCTCAGCCCAACCTACCTTGAGCTGCTTGGTCGGTGCCGTTTCGGGAAGCCTGGATCGTTGATGTATTTTTGCGCGTTGGGTGCCTGTGCGTTCCTTACATATCGCTCGCATCACCTTCGACGATCCATGGGACGCCGCAGATGCGGCGTGCTGCGCGGTTGCGCCTGCGTCACCGCTGCGCCGACGCTTTCCCCGGATCGCCAAGCTCGCTGGCCGACCAGCTGCCGCCGACGTCGCCGATCAGCGAAACCGTGTCGAGCAGGCGCTGTTGCTGCACGTTGAGTGCGCTTTGCTGGGTGCTGAGGCTGGTGGCCTGGGCGGTGGAGACGGTGGTGTAGTCGACAGTGCCGGCCTGGTATTCGTTGAAGGCGATCTTGGCGCCGCGGCGGGCGTCGCGCTGGGCAGCGTCGAGTGCTTCACCCTGCTGGGCGAGGATGCGCAGGCCGGATAGGTCGTCTTCCACGTTCTGGAACGCGGTCAGCACGGTGCCGCGGTAGTTGGCGACCGAGGCTTCATAGGCGGCCCTGGCCGCGACCACGTCCGCGTGGCGCAAACCGCCGTCGAAGACGGTTTCGCTGACGTCGGCGCCGAGCGACCAGATGTGGTTGGCGGCGTGCAGCAGGCCGGCCAGCGGCGATTGCGAGAAGCCGTCGGCGCCCGTCAGCGACAGGCTGGGGTAGTACGCGGCAACGGCAACGCCGATGGCCGCGTTCTCCGCCGCCATCTGGCGTTCGGCCACGGCGATGTCCGGGCGACGCTGCAGCAGCGTCGACGGCACGCCGGCGGGCACGGTTGGCAGCGCGGGCAGGCCGGTGCTGTGGGGAATGTCCAGATCTTCGGGATTCTTGCCGACCAGCACGGCGATCGCGTGCGCGTACTGCGCGCGCGTCACGCCGAGCGCGAGCAGGCTAGACTGCGCGTTCTCCAGCTGGGTGCGCGCGCTGATCACATCGGACGGCTGGATGGTGCCGGCCGCATCCTGGTTGCCGATCACGCGCAGCGATTCCTTGTACGCGTCGACGGTTTTCTGCAGCAGGTCGATATTCGCGTCGGCCACGCGCAGCTCGATCACCGCTGTCGCCAGCGCGACCTGTTCGGTCAGGGTGGCGTTGGCCAGGGTTGCCTCGCTGGCCTGTGCGGTCGCCTTGTTTTGCTCGATGGTGCGACGGACCTTGCCCCACAGGTCGGGCGCCCAGCTGACGTTGCCTTCGAGCGAGCCGGAGTTGATCACGCGGCCGCGCGCGTTGCCGCCCGCGTTGGTGGCTGTGCCGGTGCTCAGGCTACCGCTGCCGCTGCGCGCGCGCGTGCCCGAGCCGGTCACGCCGACGGTGGGAAACAGGCCGCTGCGCGCCAGCTGCACTTCGGCCAGCGACTGCTGGTAGTTGGCGTAGTTCTGGCGCACGGTCTGATTGGATACCGACACCATCGGTTCGAGCTGGTTGAGCAGCGGATCGTTGAAGCCCGTCCACCAGTCGGCCTTCGGCGCGGCGGCGGAGGGCTGCGCCACCGTCCATCCGGGCAGTTCCTTGTACTGCGTCGGCACGGCGACCTTCGGCCGCTGGTAGTCGGGGCCGACCATGCAGCCGCCGAGGAGCAGGGCGAGCGAAGCGGCTAGAGCCGTCAGTGGGATCTTTGTGTTCATACGCTTACGTCCGATCGTTTGTTCCACGGCAGCGTGTCCGACCACCGGGCCAGCCTGGCGCGCAAGCGGTCGAGGTAGAGGTAGATCACCGGCGTGGTGTACAGCGTGAAGACCTGGCTGAGGATCAGTCCGCCCATCACGGTGATGCCGAGCGGCTGGCGCAGCGACGCACCTTGGCCGATGCCGATGGCCAGCGGCACGGCGCCGAGCACGGCCGCGGCGGTGGTCATCATGATCGGTCGCAGGCGCACCACGGCAGCATCGTGGATCGCCCGCTGCGGCTCATAGCCTTCGTCGCGCTGCAGGTGGATCGCCACGTCGATCATCATGATCGCGTTTTTCTTGACGATGCCGATCAGCAGGATGATGCCGATCATCGCGATCACCGAAAACGGCGTGCCGAAGATCAGCAGCGCCAGCGTGGCGCCAATACCCGCCGACGGCAGCGTGGAGAGAATGGTGATCGGATGCACGGTGTTTTCGTATAGCACGCCAAGCACGATATACACCGCACCCAGTGCCGCGAGAATCAGCAGCGGCATGCTCGACATCGACTGCGCATAGACCTGCGCGGCGCCGGCGAAACTGCCGTGGATCGAGGCCGGCAGGCCGAGCTGCTGCGATACCTGGTTGATCGCCTCGGTGGCCTTGCTCAGCGAACCGCCCGGCGGCAGGTTGAACGAAATGGTCGCGGCGACCAGGCCGCCCTGATGGCTGACCTGGGTTGCCGTGTGGTTGCTCACGTAGGTTGCCAGCGCGGGAAACGGCACCAGCGTCTCGGCGGCCGTGCTGTCGGCGCTGCCGCTGGAACTGCCGCCCTTGGCGTTGGAAATCGAGTTGGTCAGCTGGTTCGCCTGCGCGTTGGCGTTGCGCGCATTGGTGGACGACGTGGCCTGGGTCGAGGTCGTCGTCGAACTTGCTGTCACGCCTTTTACCAGCGAGCCCGACATCTGCGTCTGCGCCGTGCCGGTCGCGTTACCCGCGGCGGTGCTGAAGCGCATGCGGTCGAGCATCTGCGGGAACTGCCAGTATGTCGGCGCCACTTCCATCACCACGTAATACTGGTTGAGCTGGTTGTACACGGTGGACACGGTGCGCTGGCCGAAGGCGTCATACAGCACGGTGTCCAGCTGATTGGGCGCAAAGTTGTAGCGTGCTGCCGTGGCGCGATTCATGTTGATGTAAATCTGCAGGCCGTTTTGCTGCAGGTCCGAGTTGACGTCGGACATCTGGCCGCGCTGCTTGCCGAGCGCGTCCACCAGTTTGGGTACCCAGGTGAACAGCGCGGTGGGATCGTCGCTGGTCAGCGTGTACTGGTATTCCGCCGCGGACGAGCGTCCGCCGATATGCAGATCCTGCGCGGCCTGCAGAAACAGCTTGGCGCCCGACACGCCGTTGAGCTTGGGCCGCAGCCGATCCACCACTTCGGTAGCGGAAATTTTCCGCTCCGCCAGCGGCTTCAGCTCGATGAAGACGTTGGCGCTGTTGAGCGCGCGGCCGCCGGTAAAGCCCGCTACCGATTCGACCGCGGGATCCTTCTTGACGATAGCCTGCAGCTGGGCGAGCTTCTTTTCCATCGCCTGAAACGAAATGCTCTGGTCGGCGATGATCTGGCCTATCAGGATGCCGTTGTCCTGTTCCGGAAAAAACGTCGACGGCAGCAGCTTGATCAGGAATACGTTCAACACGACCAGACCAATCAACGTCAGCCCGACCAGCAGCGCGTGATCGAGCACGGTGGTCAGCGAACGGGAATACGCGTTCTGAAAACGCGCGAACTGCCGCTCGTACCACAGCGCCCAGCGCGCCTTGGAGTGCAGCGTCTTTCGGTTCAGCACGAACGCCGCCATGGTCGGCGTGATGGTGAGCGAGATCACCAGCGAGATCATGATGGCGATGGACAGCGTCACCGCAAACTCGTGAAACAGCAGGCCGACGATGCCGGGCATCAGCAGAATCGGCAGAAACACCGCGATCAGCGACAGGCTCATCGAGATCACCGTGAAGCTGACTTCGGCGCTGCCCACCAGCGCCGCCTCGCGCACATCCATGCCGGCCTCGACGTGGCGCACGATGTTTTCCAGCACCACCACGGCATCATCCACCACGAAACCGGTGCCGATGGTCAAGGCCATCAGCGACAGGTTGTCGATGCTGTAGCCGAGCAGGTACATCGGCCCGAACGTGCCGATGATCGACAGCGGCAGCGCTACCGCGGGTACCAGAATCGCGCGCGGCGACTGCAGGAAAATGAACACCACGCCGATCACCAGCAGCACGGCGATGAACAGCGTGCGCTCGGTGTCGCCGACGGCCGCGTTTACCGACTGCGATCGGTCCAGCGCGATGCCGACGTGCACGTCGTGCGGCAGCGTGGCTTCGATCGACGGCAGCACCTTGCGAATCTGCGCGACGGTTTTGACGATATTGCCGCCGGGCAACGGGAATACGATAACCAGCACCGCGTTCTTGCCGTTGTACAGGCCGGCATTGCGAATGTTCTCGGCCGAATCCAGCACGTCGGCGACGTCGCGCAGCTTGACCGGCGCACCATTGCGATAGGCGATGACCAGATCACGGTAGGGCGCGGCCTTGTTGATCTGGTCGTTCGAGGTGACCTCGAAGCGCTGGTTGCCCTGATCGATGTGTCCCTTGGCGCTGTTCGCGTTGGCGGCGCTGATCGCCGCGCGCACGTCTTCCAGCCCGATGCCATAGCTGTTGAGCTTGTCCGGCTGCAGTTCCACGCGTACCGACGGCAGCGCGCTGCCGCCCAGGGTGATCTGGCCCACGCCGTCCACCTGCGACAGCTGCTGCTGGATCACCGAATCGGCCGAGTCGTACAACTGCGCCCGGGTCAGGGTTTCCGACGTCAGCGCCAGCACCATGATCGGTGAATCGGACGGGTTGTATTCGCGATACGTCGGGTTGTTGCGCAGCGTGGAAGGCAGGTCGGCGCGCGAGGCCTGCAGCGCCGCCT
>CBAAAD010000136.1:0-7370 GCA_964658785.1 uncultured Methylobacterium sp. | reverse complement strand
AAACGTTCCGCGCACCAATCAATGGGGCTGTCCTGCAGAATGCGGCAACGATTGCTTTCCTCAACGCTAATTGTCCCAAGTGTGTTCCAGCGGACAACGTCGTCAACAACAAGCCGGAAACCGCGACTACCGTCGACCTGGGTTGGCGCTATTACGACGACACGTTCTCGGCGAGCGTCGATGCGTATGCGTCCAATCTCAACAACAAGCAGGTCAGCGGCTTCGACGAGAACACGTTCCAGTCGGTTTATATATCGATACCGAAAGTGCACATGCGCGGCCTGAACACGGAAGCCAGCTTCAAGATCACGCCCGAGTGGACTCTTTACGGCTCTTACGCTTACACCAAATCGACTTTGGAAACGGACCTCAATACCGACACCATCAACCCAGGCCCAGGTATCTCGCCAAGCAAGCTTGGCGACGGCATCTACAACACGGACGGCAAGACCTTCCTGAATACGCCCAAGAATACTGGCTATGTGCGCTTGGGCTACGACAATGGACCGTTCTGGGCGAGTCTCGACGCCAAATACCGAGGTTCTGTCTATGGCGACTGGTCGAACACGGAAAAAGTCGGCGGCTACACCACGCTCAATCTCAGCGCGGGCTGGCGTTTCAGTAATTTTTCCTCGTGGTTCAACAAGCCGTATATCAAGCTGAACCTCTACAACCTGGCGGACCGTCAAGCGCTTACCAACGCCAACAACATCACGGCTTTTCTTTCGTCCAATCCTAACGGCATCAAGGATGTTAACGGTACGAAGTTATATGCCACGTCGCCTTACTACTCGCTACTGGAAGGTCGTACTGTGATGGTGACCTTTGGCGCATCGTTCTTCTGATCGAAAGCGAACGCACACTCACGCTTGATCGAGTTGCATGAAGCAAGGCCGGCGTCTTCGGGCGCCGGCTTTTTTTGTGCGGGCTTGACCTGGTTGCACAAGCGGACGAAGCTCCGCGGTCAATTTGCTTTGAAAGTGGCGCACGTTAGTACGCAGCTGCATGGAGAGTGATTCATATGAACGATACAAATAGGTTGGCGCAGGGTAAATCCACCACCGTCAGCGCGCGCATTTCGCCCGTGGGCGGCCTGGACATTCTTTCCCGTAACGAAGTGGCGCGCCTGCGCGGCGCCAGCGATTCGGGCCTGCACGCGCTGCTGCGTCGTTGCGCGCTGGCGGTGCTTACCTCCGGCAGCGTCAGCGACGATCCGCGGGCGATCCTGGAGCAGTATCCGGATTTCGATATCCAGGTGCTGCAGCAGGATCGCGGCATCAAGATCGAGCTGACCAACGCGCCCGCGCAGTCCTTCGTGGATGGCCAGATCATTCGCGGCATCAACGAGCTGCTGGTCGCTGTCGTACGCGACATCGTCTATGTGTCGACCCAGCTGGAGCAGACCGGCGTCGATCTGGACAGCGCCGCGGGGCTGACCCAGGGCGTGTTCGAGATCCTGCGCAATGCGCGCATTCTCAAGCCGCATATCGATCCCTGCCTGGTGGTGTGCTGGGGCGGACATTCGATTTCGCGCGAGGAGTACGACTACACCAAGTCGGTGGGCTATCAGCTCGGCCTGCGCAGCCTGGATATCTGCACAGGCTGCGGCCCCGGCGCGATGAAAGGGCCGATGAAGGGCGCCACCATCGGGCACGCCAAGCAGCGGCGTCGTCAGAATCGCTATATCGGCATCACCGAGCCGGGCATCATCGCGGCCGAGTCGCCGAACCCGATCGTCAATCATCTGGTGATCATGCCGGATATCGAAAAGCGTCTCGAAGCCTTCGTGCGCATGGGCCACGGCATCATCGTGTTTCCCGGTGGCGTGGGTACGGCGGAGGAGATTCTCTACCTGCTCGGCATTCTGCTGCATCCGGACAACGCCGGTGTGCCGTTCCCGCTGATCTTCACCGGCCCGAGCCAGTCGGCTGCCTATTTCGAGCAGATCGATCGATTCCTGCGCCTCACGCTGGGCGACGAGGTGGCGCAGCACTACCAGATCATCGTGGACGATCCGGCGGCCGTGGCCCGTGCCATGGTGAAAGGCATCGACAAGGTGCGCCGCCATCGGCTGGATACCAAGGATGCATTTTTCTTCAACTGGGCGCTGCAGATTCCCTTCGCCTTCCAGACGCCTTTCCGCCCGACGCACGATGCCATGCACGCCTTGCAGATACGCCGCGACCGCCCACGACACGAGCTGGCGGCGGACCTGCGACGGGCGTTTTCCGGCATCGTCGCCGGCAACGTCAAGGAAGAGGGTGTGAGGGCGATCGAGCAGTTCGGCCCGTTCGACATCGATGGCGATGCCGACATCATGCGTGCGCTGGACGAACTGCTGCGGGCCTTCGTCGAACAGCACCGCATGAAGCTGCCCGGCGGCACCGCCTATGTGCCTTGCTATCGCGTTCGCACAGCCTGAAAGTGTGCGGCGATTCGGTCATCATGTCTTGACAGCTCGCCGCACGATCTACAAACTACGCAGCTCACGCCCGAATAGCTCAGCTGGTTAGAGCACTTGACTGTTAATCAGGGGGTCGCTGGTTCGAGTCCAGCTTCGGGCGCCAAGTTAAAAGTCCAGCAAGTCATTGCTGGCCTTTGTTTTTTTTCGGAAAGCGGAAATTTCTCGTTGCCAGAGTTCGACTCTGTGATTTGACCAGAGGTACAGTTTCGGTACATCGCCGATTCTGGAGTGCTCTATGGCAACGATTGTGCGGACTCCTTCGGAGACCTGGAAGGCAGTCATTCGCAAGCAGGGATGGCCGACCACAGCCAAGACTTTTCGTACTCAGCGTGACGCTAAAGACTGGGCCCGCCGTACCGAGGACGAGATGGTGCGCGGCGTGTATATCGAACGTGGCGCGTCGGAGCGACTCACGCTCAGCGCAGCATTGGATCGCTACCTGTCGGAAGTGACGCCGACAAAGAAGCCCGCAACACAGCAGACCGAAATCGAGCGAGCAAAGCCATTGCGCGCATTCTTCGGCAAATACTCGCTTGCAGCGATTACGCCTGATCTGGTGGCTCGCTACCGCGATTTACGGCTGGCCACTGCGTTGAAGCCGCAGAAGGGCGCTTCGCCGGTCCATTTGCTCTCCGCATCCACCGTGCGTCTTGAGCTCGCCCTGCTTGGCCATCTGTTCACCACAGCGATCCGCGAGTGGCGCTTGGGGCTTGCTCAGAACCCTGTGGCACTGGTGCGCAAGCCGAAGCCCGTAGAGGGCCGTAACAGGCGTCTGGATGAGGTGGAAGAGCGGGCTCTTATGAGGGCGGTGAACGCTCACTCGAATCCGATGCTTGGCTGGATAGTTCGAATCGCTGTTGAAACGGGCATGCGTTCGGGCGAGATTCTCGGCCTTCGACTCACGCAGGTTGATCTAAAGCGACGTATTGTCCGTCTATCGGACACCAAGAATGACTCGGCACGCACTGTGCCGCTCAGTCAAAACGCTACAGACGTATTTCAGGCAGTACTGAGCAATCCACTTCGCCCGGAAGGCTGCAGTTTATTGTTTTTTGGCGAACCAGGGCGCGATGGAAAGCGTCGTCCCTATACCTTCAAAAAGTCGTGGAACGGTATCAAGAAACGACTGGGCCTCGCTGACCTTCATTTTCACGATCTTCGCCACGAGGCCGTTAGCCGGCTAGTGGAGGGTGGCTTGAGCGATCAGGAAGTCTCCGCAATCAGCGGCCACAAATCCATGCAAATGCTCAAGCGCTACACCCACCTCCGGGCGGAGGATCTTGTGAGCAAGCTGGATGCGGTTGCCGCGAAAAAAACGGTTGCTCGAAATCGTATGTGAAACCGGGGGTAAAACCGATCGTCGTCGCACCGGACAAGATCGAGGCGAACCAGATGGGCTTACTTGAAATTATGAAATACGTTGTCATGCCGCGTTTCAGAAATTTTAGCCGCTAAAATTCGACCTGATTTATGGCCGGCCGTGATAGCCGGTGGAGAGCCTGCACCGTGTCGTCTGGCGTGAACAAACCCGCGGTGGGTGCATGCAAACAGCCGTCAGACTTCACGTCGGCAAAAAACTGCGTTCACAGCATTGATATATTGCTGAGAGGGCGCGCTCAGAGGGCCAGGGTTTGGCACAAGCCGATCGGAAATGCTGAAATTCAGACTTTATGTCGGGCATATTTGTGCGTAACACCTTCCAGTGATGGGAGGCGCTTTCATTTGAATTAAAGCGCCTGAAGGAATGCCAGCAGATCCTTGCGTTCCTCCACCGACAAGTTCAGGGGCCGTCCGGCATTGAGACCTCGGTAGTAGACCTCTCGGTCCAATGCCTCATCGAGCGTCTTGACACTGCCATCGTGCATGTACGGCGCCGTCAACGCGACGGCGCGCAGTGACGGTGTCCGGAAGGTTTCAATGTCGGCGACATCGTGGGTGACGTTGAAACGCCCCAGCTGCGCCTCGTCCCGGTGCAAGGCGATTTGATTACCCAATGCGGACCCCGATAAAGATTGCGCCATCACCTCTGTCGTGAGTTGCGGTAGCTTGTCTTCCACGCCGTCGATGCCCACGCCCGTGCGGTGGAAGCTGTTATCGGTCAGGGTGGCGGGCGTGCCTTGCAGTGAGTGGCACTGGGCGCACCGCGCTTTGCCCGCGAAGAGCGCCAAGCCCTCCTGCGCACGTGGACTCAGGGCGTGGAGATCACGGCCTGAGCGAAATCGATCGTAGTCGCTGGGGGATTGTTCGATGGAGCGAAGGTACGCCGCTAAGGCAGCGGCTGCCTGGTCAGGCGTTCGGATGCCCAAATTTTTGCCGTCAACGCTCGTCGCGGACCGCAGTTTTTCGGTGAGCTGCGCTTGATTGCTGAGTCCCATCTCGACGGGATTGGTCAGTGGGTCGAGCACCGCTTGCTCAAGCGATGCGCGGCGCCCGTCCCAGAAAAATGACGTCTCACCGGACGCAGTGAGCGACGCCAAGCTTGGCGTGTTGCGTGTGCCGCGGCGTTGATCTGTGCCGATCGCCACGGGCAGGCCGTCGGCGAAAGCCTTGGCCGGGTTATGGCACGAGGCACAGCTGACGGTGCCATCGCGACTCAGACGTTTGTCGTTGAAAAGCTGCTGACCCAGGGCGATCTGTCGCTGGGCATCGCCCATGGATGGTGCGTTTGTGGCCGAGGCAACCATGCGTACCGATGGCACCACACCAACCAACGCAGCAAGCAGCAGGTATCGCCAGCGGTACCTAAAAAACCGCGAGCCCGCGGTGCCTTGTATGACTATGGGGCAAAAGTCATCCATAGCATCGCTCCAGCGTGGGCTCACATCGTTACAAAACGAAGGGTTGCCTCGGTCGGCGCAAACGCTTTGGTGATGGCGTCTTTTTGCGTCGTATCGCTCACGATAAGTACCACGATGTTTTTCAGCGCATGTGCCTTGATTGTCTTGGCGACATCGATCGTGAATTGATTCGTCTGTTGAGCATTCGGTCCGCCCAACACCAACAGGGAGCCGGGAATCACGATGGGCCCGATCGAAAAAACGATCGATTGCGATTCCTGTGTACGCCGCGCAATCGCTGCCGGACTGTCACCCGAAGGAATCAGGTAAATATACGGATGCCCCTGAACATCCTTGCCGTGCAGCTTGCCCTGTTCGGACAGATAGGTTCCCCATGCGTTGTCGTCGGCCGTAGCCGCCGGTTTGGTCGGGCCGCTGACGACCGAAGCCGATTTCGCTGCTGACGCCGGCGCATTGCCCGGATTTTTTTGCGAGCAGCCTGAGGCCATGGCTGTGAGAAGACACGCGGCAAGTATCGATCCTATTTTTTTCATGGGCTTTCCCTAAGTTGAAAACGTTTCGACGCGAGCTAACAATTGCCCCGCCTGCGCTCGTTGTGGGCGTCGTCAATAGACGGTCATCGTGGTAGCGGACCATAACCCGAACACCAGACGATGAAACGATCGGCTCGTGTGCTCGCCGTCGCATTTTTAAAGATGTACTTGCAAGCGCGCAAGTAGCCTGCCATATAATTTGGCGCGTAGCGCGGTACGACAGGGCATTAGGGGCAATAGGGGCAACACGTACCGCAAAATACCAGTGCTTACATCAGATCAACCGTAGCCATCGGTTGATCTCAGGGGATGTGCGGATGGAATCGCAGGGCAACGCAGTCAAGGACGCTGGCGGTTACACACAGGGCCGCCCCCATAAGTCCCGCGCATTTCAAGCCATGCGATGGGTTGTGTGGAGCCTGTTGCTTCTCATGCTGGGCGTGGCGCACGCCACCTCGTACGTCTACGACGCCAACGGGCGAGTCGTTGCCGTCACACAAAACAGCGGCGTCAGTGCGACGTACACCTACGACACCGTGGGCAACCTCGTGCAGGTCGGTCAGGTCGCCGCCGGGCAACTGGCCATCTTTGCGTTTACGCCGAGCCATGGTTCGGCTGGCACGCCGGTCACGATTTATGGCCAGGGCTTCAGTGCGAACGCCGGTGCCGATCTGGTCGAGTTCAATGGCGCCGCCGCCACTGTTTCATCGGCCACAACCACCCAGTTAGTCGTTACGGTGCCGCCGGGAGCGACCACCGGTGCGATCACGGTCGCTACGGGCGGCCAGACAGCCGCCAGCAGCACGCCGTTCGTGGTCGACAATACCGGTGCTCCGCCCACGATCACTCAGGTCAGCCCCCTGGTGGTGGCGATCGGTTCGACGGTGACCGTGACGGGAACCCATCTCGATCCGCCGGGAAGCACCACCGCCGTTTCTATGGCAGGCACCCAGGCAGCGGTGACATCCCCGTCGGATACGCAGCTTCAGTTTGCGGTGCCGGCCAACGCCGGCAGCGGCTACGTGCAGGTGCAGACGCCCTATGGGCAGGCCACGAGCCCCGCACCGATCTTGGTGGTGCCCAACGGTATATCGCCGACGCAGGTAGTCAGTAGCAGCAACGCCTCCGTGGACGGTGCCGGCGTCACCATGAGCATCGGCCAGGGCGGCCAAACGGCGACGCTGTCGTTCCAGGGCACGTCGGGTGCGTGGCTCAGCCTGCAAGCCAGTGCGATCACCACCAGTGCCAACGCGATCAACTACAGCGTATACGGGCCGGGCAATCAGCTCGTCGCGCAGGGATCGATGTATATCTCCTCGCCGACCATCCATTTGCCGAGACTGACGGCCAGCGGTACTTACGTGGCCTTCTTCACGCCGGATACGGCAGGAGCGCAGTTGACGGTAGGGATCGAATCGAATCCGACCCTCACCACTGCTGCGGCACTGCCCGTGGCCGCAACTGCGCCTTACCAAAGTAAGCGCGAAGTGTTCACGGTCACGCAGGGCCAGAACCTGGAACTGACGTTCAACAACATCAGCGTAACCGGTGGTAGTTACAACGAGTTCAACGCTT
>CBAAAD010000135.1:5538-7407 GCA_964658785.1 uncultured Methylobacterium sp. | reverse complement strand
TGCCCCTTCGATAACGCTCAGCGGCGATCGCGCCGCCCGTTCGCACTATTTTCTCGCCGCACCAATCTCGCTGAGATAATCCGGCGTACCTTCAACGCGCACCAGATGCGGGTATTGCAGGCCGCCGTGATAATCCACCGCGACGGTGCGGAAACCACCCTGGTATTTCAGCAAAAGCTGGATCGGTGACTTGCTGTCCTTGGCCGCCGTGATCGCCTCTTTCAGCACGTCGCTCGAATAATCCTGGCCGTTCACTGCAACGAGCGTGGCGCCAGTGCTGACGCCGGCCTTGAACGCGGCGCCGTTCCAGTTCACGTCGTTGACCCGGCCCTTGTCGGCCATCGTCAGGCCAATCGACCAGGCGAAGTTGTACAGGTGGCGCGACGGCTCCGGTCGGCTGATGTACTGCTTCTCGTAGTCGCTTTCCTTGTCGGTGTAGACCAGCTTCCAGCCGGTGCCGTCGATGCCGTTGAGCGGCGGGTTGAGCACGCTGACGCGTGCGTGCAGAAAGCCGGCCCAGTCGAACGGCGCCACGGCATTCAGAGCCGCCACCACATCGTCGAAAGTATAGGTTTTGGTGACGTAGCTGCCGTTGTCGACGCCGAAGAATGCGTGCGCAAAATCGTCCAGCGACTTGTGATCATGCGTGAGCGAGCGCAGCTTGCTGTCTACCTCCAGCCACATCATCTGGCCGGCGCTGTAGTAGTCCTCGCTCATCTGCCAGCTGCGGTACGGCAGGCTGGAGCGGTGCGCGGCGGTGGGATCGTTCGTCGTGTCTTCGAGCGTGCGCCACGCGAAGCCCGCGCGATTGCGTTCGTAGTTGGCGGCAGTCATCGCCAGCGCATCGCGAAACTGCTGCTGTGACCAGATGCCGGAGCGCGCGGTCAGCACAAAGCCCCAGTACTGCGTCTGCCCCTCGTAAACCCACAGCAGCGAATCGCCCATCGGCACATTAAAATTCGGCGTCCACAGATCGGCCGGGCGGCGGAATTTGCCGTTCCAGGAATGCGTGTACTCGTGCGCCAGCAGATCGCGCTCCGGCGCATTGTCGCTCCACGCGGTGAAGTAATCGGCGCCCTCACCGTCCTCGCTGGACTGATGATGTTCGGTGCCGTTGCCGCCGAGCTCATCGGACAACGAAAACAGAAAATCGTAATGATCGTAGTGATGCGAACCGAACAGCGTCGTCGCCTGCGTCACCAGCGCGCGATGCACCTTCAGCTGCTCCGGCGTCATCTCCAGATACTTCGGCGCATCCGCCACAATATCCAGGTGCACCGGCGCGCCGCCGGCCGGCGTGAGATCCACACGCTTGAAATACTGCCCCGCATAAACCGGTGAATCGACCAGGTTGTTGAACGTCACCGGCTTGAACGTGGTGGTGTCGCCGGACTGCGACGCCGTTTCCAGAGCCGTACCGAACTGCCAGCCATGTGCCAGCCTCAAACTGGGCGCGAAGGTGATGCCGCGTGAAAAATAGCCGGCTGGGTAAAGCGCGACCTTGCTCCATTCCATATCCATCATGCGGTCGGTCATTTCAAAACCACCGCTGCGCTCGGACAGATACTGGAAGTCCGCATCAATGCTCGACACCCCTTCCGGCACATCGAGATGGAAAGCGAACACGTTGTACTTGTCGCGCTTCCACATCAGCAGCTTTCCGCCAGCCGAAACCTTGAGGCCGGCAAGCATGGCGATCGGGCCGCTCGGCGAATGGTCGCCGGGAATCCACTGCGGATACAGCAGCGTCAACGCGCCTGACTTCACCGGAAGGGTTTCGTGCACGCGGAAAATACCCTGCGCGGTATTGCTCGCATCCACATGCAGGGTCACGGTGCCCACGTAGGGCGTGTCCTGCGGCGGCGGCAC
>CBAAAD010000135.1:0-5438 GCA_964658785.1 uncultured Methylobacterium sp. | reverse complement strand
GCAACTCCAGAGAGCCGGTCAACAAGCCCAACAAGTTATCACCACCGCGCAAAAGCTGGCACAAATGTTTGTATATCGCGGCAGGTGGCATGCCGCTTTCGGCAAGGATGAAACGCCGCCGTCGTTACCTGCGCCCTACTCCGCCACTTTCCCGCCGCGCGCCGACACCAGCCGCAGGAAAGTATCGTGCTGGTAGCGGCTCATGCGCAGCTTTTGTCCGGTATCCATGGTGACGACGTGGTAGCCGTTGAACCACGGGTGGATCGCCTTGATCCGGCGCACGTTGACAATGGCCGAGCGATGGACGCGCGCGAAGTGGCGCGTATCGAGCCGCTCGGCCAGCGCGCTCATGGTTTCGCGCATTTCGTGGACGCCGTCGACCAGGTGAATCTGCACGGTGTTGCCGCTGGCCTTGATCCATACGATGTCGTCGACGTCGATAAAGCGGATCTGCTCATCGGTACGTATGGGAATGCGCTGGATATGATCGTCGCGCTGGCGCAAGGCCTGCAGCGCCTGCAGGATCTGCGTAGACGCATCCCTACCCGCGCCCTCACCGACTGACAGCCGCAACTTCACCCGGCGCAGCGTGGCGGCAAATCGCTCGCGGCTGAAGGGCTTCACCAGATAATCCACCGCGTTCGCCTCGAACGCCCGCACGGCGTACTGCTCGAAGGCGGTGACGAACACCGTGGCCGGCATGCGCTCTGCACCGATGGCCGCAGCCACTTCCATACCGCTCATGGCGGGCATCTGGATATCGAGAAAAACCAGATCGGGCGACTGGTTTCGAATCGCCTCGACCGCCGAAACACCATCACCACACTCACCCAGCAGTTCAATATCCGGATCGTCGCGCAAGCGGCGCACGATGGCACGACGCGCAATCGGTTCGTCATCCACCACGAGAGCGGTAATGCTCACGAGGAGGCGACCTCGGGCGCATCGTCCAGTTCTTCGATGAAGCGAAACGGCAGGCGCAGGCGGCAGATCACGCCCTCGGGCCAGATCATGCCCAGGCTGACCTGCGCGACGTCGCCATACAGTTCTCGCAGGCGCAGATCGGTGTTCGACAGGCCGATACCGTGCCCCGAGCCGGATGCCGGCTCCGCTTCCAGCTTGCTGTTTTGGTTGCGCACGTCGATGCATAGCGTATCGCCATCGCGCCGGCTTTCGATCTCGATGCAGTCCACGCCAATCCGCTTGCTGATCCCGTGCGCTATGGCGTTCTCCACGATCGGCTGCAGGATCAGGCTTGGCACGGCACAGTCCAACGTATCGGGCGCGACGTAGATGCGCGTGGTGAGGCGATCCTTGAAACGTATGCGCTGGATGCCGAGGTAAAGATCCAGCAGCACCAGCTCGCGCCGCAGGCTCACTTCCTGGCCGTCGTAATCTTCGAGAAACGCGCGCAGCAATTCGCTCAGCCGCAGCAGCATGTCTTCGGCGGACAAGGTGTCCTCGTCCAGCAGGGTCGCGATGGCGTGCAGCGTGTTGAATAAAAAATGCGGCTGCAGCTGCGACTTCAGCGCCCGTAGTCGTGACTGCGCGAGCTCCGTCGCCATATGGCTGGCTTCGATCTCGCGGCGCGTCTTTTCGGCATGGAACTGCATGGCCTGCTGAATCGCGAATACCAACCAGTAGGCCAGCAAGTCGGTGGCGAAATGCTGTCCGACAAACAGCTTGATCTGTTCGGCAAACGAACTGGGCTCGAACGCCGTCGATACGAAGGCGCCGATCAAAATGACCAGCATGGTCACGCCAAAACTCGCCAGCAATTGCATACCCAGTCCACGCAGGCGCACGGGCGACTGAATCGGATACTTCTGCGCCAACTGGAACACCAGCGGAGTGACGGCCGCCCAGGTGTACCACTCGATCATTGACCAGCGCAGGTAATCGAAGATCGACCAGACGGTGCTGCCGTTCATGACATCCTGCATGAATCCCTGCACGGCAAACACCAGCACCACGCCTCCCCACAGCCCGAGATAACGAAACAAACCGATCTGCGTGTTGCCGAGGCGAACCATCATCAGCGGAATGTTCCATGGGTTGGAGCGGCCATCCTAGGCGCTGCGCACGGCGCTGAAAAGCAAGATCGCCAATCGCTACGATTCGCCACCGCGTTACGACGATTCGTCCCGAATCGCTTTCACTGCGCGCTTCTATCCAGCCATATCGCGGCACCGACCGCGTGCGCATCCGCTACCGGCGGCAACTCACCTGGCCGGAGCAACTGCATGAATACGAATCGCACCGCTGTAATTGTCGGAATGTTTGCTATCGCGTTTGGCAGCCTGCTGGTCCTTCCATCGACGGTCACCGCCGGCGAAGCGCGCAGAACGCCCGCGCATTTCGATCTGGTGAACGCCACCTTCGACAGCGTGGTCGCCATTGCCATTGCGCCTGCCAATGAGGATGCCTTCGACAGCATTGCCCTCGACCAGCCGCTGCAGGGCGGGCTTACCTCCATGACGTTCGATGTCCCCGCGGGCGGATGCCTGCGCGATTTGCGCATCACCTTCCACGGTGGACGGACGCAGCTGTTTCCGGCTGTGGACCTGTGCCGAACGAGCGGCTTGCGCCTGACTTCGCACGGCGCGGCAGAAGTGAGTCCCGGGTGATGAGGCATGCATTCGGAGTTCACCGCCGGCTGACATTGCACACCGGGCGGTAAATTGATCCATCCAGCTTCTGAGTCCGGCCGTTCGCCGGAACGTATCTGCTTGCAGGTTATGTTCGATGCCCTATGGCGATCGAACTCCCCTGCTTTCTTGGCAGCTCGTTTTTCTCATCTGGAGATCGCCGGCATGGTCACGTTCAAGATTCCTTTCGAAGCGGAGCGCGACGCTATCTGGCGCGTACTGGTCGGCTGTGATGCGGACCGGCAGACGTTTTCGTCGCGGCTGGCGGCGATCCGCTTTGCCATGCAGCGCGCTGCGTCGCTGGCGCGAACCACGCGCGAGGAGGCTCGCATTGTCATCGAGGGCGCCGATGGCCACTGGCGTCGCTTCGATGCAAGCATGACATCGACTGATTGAGCGGCGGAATCTCCGGGAATCACACAAGTGGACGCACAAGTGGCATGGGTGTGCTGAGCAATCGATGGGGCATGGCCGGAAAAGACGAATCGCCATGGGCTAACCCTGCGGCCGGGCAGCCAAGTCTGGCCGCGCCGAGCCATTCTGATGGATCTGCCGCGCCTGCCAGTCGCTGGCGCCACAGCGGCTATCGTCATAGTCCCGTGGTCGCAGCCAGCATCCAGCGGGGCCGTTATCGCGTATAAATGGTCTGACTCTCAGCCCACGCAGGAATCGCACCCATGAAATCCTTGTTGAAGTTCGCTGCCCTCAGCCTCGTCGGCACCGCCATCCTCACTTCGCCGGCCTTCGCCGCGCTGAAAGAAGGCACGCAGGCGCCTGACTTCACCGCGCCAGCGTATCTTGCCGGGCAGCCTTTCACCTTCAATCTCGCCGACGCGCTGAAGAAGGGGCCCGTGGTGGTCTACTTCTTCCCGGCGGCGCACACCTCAGGCTGCAATATCGAGGCGCACCTGTTCTCCGAATCGATCGACAAGTTCAAGGCGCTGCATGCCACGGTGATCGGCGTCACCGCCGGCCACACGTCAGAGCTGGCCGATTTCTCCAAGGAAACCGAACACTGCGGCGGCAAGTTTCCGGTTGCCGCCGACGAGGGTGCGAAGATCGCCAAACAGTACGATGCCACGCTGATGCTCAAGCCCGGCTGGTCGGACCGCACCTCGTACGTGATCGACCAGTCCGGCAAGATCACCCACGTCTATTCCAGCCTCAGCCCGACCAAGCACGTGCAGGAAACGCTGGACGCCGTAAAGGCACTTGAGAAGAAGAGCTAAGCTAATTGGGAAATTCCCCGCTGTGGGTGATTCATTGGTAGGTATCAGCGAAGGGCGCCTTTACCGGCGCCCTTCGCTTGTTCGGGTCCGGCGGAACGCGCCGATGATTGACGAGCCGGCAGGCTGAGCGGTTTGATGGTTCGACTTTTCATACGTGGCAACCGTTACCGGATCGACTGATGAAACCCTGTCGCACCCGCCGTCTGCTCACCGTAGCCGCCTTCGTCGCGTGCTCGTCGACCATGGCCAATCAGCCGTCCAAACCGGAATTGATTGCCGGACACGTTGCCAGGCGCGACGCCCATGGCCATCTGCTGCCCTGGATTTCATGGCGCGTCGCCATCGATCGAGAAATGCGTTTTTACGAGAACGCGCGTGCCGACCACAGGTATCCGATCTTTGTCACCACGACCTTTGTCGATGGCAACTGGCAGCCGATGCCCGAGCGCAGCGACACGATTCCGGCCACGCAGAATGCGATGGGCATTCTGTCGTATCTGAAATACGCTTCCTATCGCGGCGGGCATGATTCGAAAACGCTGGCCATAGCTCGACAAATGGGCGATTACCTGCTCGAGCAAAGCCTCACCCCCGACGCCGGCAAATACCCGCGATTTCCGCACTCTACCGGACGACGCGACCAGTTCCCGCTGCCGCCAGACAGCGGCTCGCAGGCTGATCAGCCGTACGAGATTGAACCCGACAAGGGCGGCATCTCGGGCTATGCGCTGGTGCTGCTCTCTGAAGCCACCAAAGACCCGAAGTACTTCGCCCAGGCGCTGCACAACGCGCGCGTGCTGGCCGCCAATCAGCAGCCCGGCGATGCCACGCATTCGCCGTGGCCGTTTCGCGCCGACCATCGCAGCGGCGCCGCGCGCGGTGCCATCTCCGGCGACATGACTTACATCCTGCGGCTCTACGATGTGTTGATCGCTCGCGGCTATAACGAGTTTCAACCCGGACGGGCGGTGCTGTGGCAATGGATAAAAACGCAGCAAATCCCCAGCGCCAAAACCGACGGCGCGCGCTTTGCACAGTTCTTTGAAGATCACGATACGCCAACCAATCGCAACGCGTGGGCGCCGCTGAACCTGGCGCGCTACCTGCTGGAAAAACGCGACGCGATCGATCCGCAGTGGCGCGCCGATACGTCCACGCTGATCGCCTTTGTGCAGAAGAATTTCACCCATCAGGAATTCGGCGTCACCGTGTGCCACGAGCAGGACGAGGACCATGATGCCTGGGGCGGCGTCAACTCGACCTATGGTGCCGTGCTGGCAATGTACGCCAAGGCCACGCATTCCGCTTCGCTGGCGCGGCAGGCGCGCGAAGCGCTCAACTTCACCGAGTACGCCATCGACGAGAAGGGCCGACCGCGCGATCTGATCAAGCACGATGCGCTGGGCGGCTGGCAGGAGGACGCCCATACCGACGTCATCCACAACTATATGGACGCACTGACGGCCTATCCGCAGTGGGCCAACTAGGCGACATCCGGTAAGTCGGCACAAGCGCTTCCGCGAGCATGCACGCTGGCCTGAAATACACCTTCCATCCGGCG
>CBAAAD010000134.1:0-7422 GCA_964658785.1 uncultured Methylobacterium sp. | reverse complement strand
CACCACCGCCACCACCAGCGCATATTCCAGCAGCAGATCCCAGCCGATGATCCAGGCGACGAACTCGCCCAGCACCGCGTAGCCGTAGGTGTAGGCGCTGCCGGTTACCGGAATGAGCCCGGCAAATTCGGCATAGCACAGGGCCGCGCAGGCGCTGCCCAAGCCGGCGATGATGAAGCTAAGCGCCACGGCCGGGCCGGCGTTGACCGCCGCCTGCTGGCCAGCCAGCACGAAGATACCCACGCCGATAATGCCGCCGATACCGATCGCGGTGAGCTGCCACAGGCCCAATACGCGCCGGAAATCGCCGCGCTGGCCGACTTCGGCCTGCAGCTGTTCGACCGACTTGTGGCGCAGCAGTCTGCTAAGAAAACTCATGTGGTGGTCCCCGGAAACGAACGGCGATGATAGCGAATCGCGCCGCCGTTGCCGCTACCCTGCACTCGCGCGTTGTTCGCGAGCGAAAATTCCAACGCGCGTCCTGAGCGCGGCGAAGCAGAGTCGAAGGACATCGGCCTCTGCCTTTGGGCGATCGCAAAAACGTCGAACGCCCCTCATCCGTGCACCGCGCTGTCGTGCAGCGCCATTTCCGGATGGCCGACGTGCAGCCACGGCAAAGCCAGCATGCTGAGACCGAAAATCACGCCCAGCGTCAGCATCAAATGGCCGTCCAAATGATTCATGCCGAACCACTTGCCGCTCAGCACGGGCGTCAAGGCGGTTGCCGCTACGCGAAGGACTTCGAGCCAAAGCGCCGAGCGACGGCCTTCCATCAGCACGCCCAATACTCCCAGGCTGGCCGCCAGATAGGCGGCATAGCCAAGCAGCGTCGGCAGTGAGGCAACCGGCACCAGCGCCAGAAAATGCATCGACATGCCCAGCAGCAAGGCAAACTGCACAACCAGATAAACCGTAAGGCCGCGCGACATCGGCGGATCGTAGCGCGCGTGATCGATATCGAAGGCCGGCTTGGGAAAGCGCGCCGCCACATCGGCCGGCCGCCAGCCCGGCGGGCGAACCCACAGCTGCAGCTTATCGCGCCAGCGCTCGGCGTGCCACGCGTCCTGCGCCATCGCCCAGTAGACCTCGGCATTGGCCCACAGCGGGTTCCAGCTCTGCAACGGCGAGCGCGTGCCGAACACCGGCGGCTCGCTGTCGTTCTCTTCGGTAAACGTGCCGAACAGCCGATCCCACAAAATCAGAATGCCGCCGTAGTTCTTGTCGAGGTAGCGATCGTTGACCGCGTGATGCGCGCGATGATTCGACGGCGAACAGAACACCCGATCGAACCAGCCGAGCTTGCCGATCTCGCCGGTGTGCACCCAGAACTGGTACAGCAGGTCGATCAGCGCCACGATCACGAACACTTCCACCGGATAACCCAGCAGCGCCATCGGCAGATAGAACAGCCAGCCCAGCAGCACGCCGCTGCCGGTCTGGCGCAGCGCCGTGGTGAGGTTGTAATCCTCGCTCTGGTGATGCACCACGTGCGCCGCCCACAGCAGGTTAACCTCGTGCCCCATGCGGTGCAGCCAGTAATACAGAAAGTCATACAGCAGCAGCGCGCTTGCCCACACCCACACGCTGCTGGGCGGCAGATGCAGCAGCGCCAGGTGCTGCGCGCACCACGCATACGCACCCACGCTGAGCAGCTTGGTGAATACGCCAATGATCTGCGAAATCACGCCAAGGCCAAGGCTGTTGATCGCATCGTTGCTGCGGTACGCCCGGTGACCGCGCAGGCGAGCTACGACAAACTCGATCGCAATCAACACAAAGAAGGCCGGAATGGCCCAGGCCATGATGCGTTCGGGCGTCATCGTTTGATCGAGCCTCTTTCAAAGATGTGGAAAAATAGGGCGTACGAAGGCGCGGGCGTCGGCGATCCGTCCGGTACGGGCCGCTGGCAAAGATGATAGCCCCGCTCGTCCTGCGGCATCTGCTGCAGCGCCACAGGTTTTCACAACGATCGATTGCCACCAAACTGCAACACGTATTGCGCAGCATGTCGGGTTGTCTTGCCGAATCCATGAGGTATTGCATGTTCCGTTCCGTCCCGCGTCCGCTGCGCCTGCTGGCAGGCTGCCTGTTATTTGTCGTCCTGCCGCTGGCGTCGTCGTTAGCCGCCGCGCCCGTCCATGGCCCGACGCCATCGCGCCGCGTCATCGTATTTGTCTGGGACGGCATGCGCCCGGACGCGATCAGCGCCGAGGACACACCGAATCTGCTGGCGCTGGGCGCGCGCGGCAGCGTGTTCGAGGACAACCACTCGACTTACCCCACCTTTACCATGGCCAATGCCTCGAGCTTCGCCACCGGCGCGTTTCCGGGCACGATCGGCTTTTATGGCAACCACTTCTGGGCGCCGGGCGCCAAGGGGACGGATGCGAAAGGACAAGTGGTGGACTTCCAGTCGCCGGTTTTCACCGAGGACTACGCCATCCTGCGTGACCTCGACGCGCACGAAGGCCACGCGCTGCTGGAACTGCCCACGCTGTTCGCCACCGCGCGCAAGGCCGGCCTGAAAACCGCGCTGATCGGCAAGTCCGGCCCCGCGTTTCTGCAGGACTACAAGCTCGCCAACGGCGACACCTCGAACAGCGGCCTGCTGCTGGACGAAAACACTGCGCTGCCGCTGGCCTTCGCCAAAGAGCTGCAAAAGGCCGGCGTCGCGCTGCCGAAAAACACCGCCAACACCTACCCGAGCAACCAGCTCAATCTCAGCGAAGAAAACGACTCGCCCACCGAGCAGGGCAAGATGCTGACCCTGAAGGACGGCGCCAGCTCCGACGCCACCGCCGGCGCCGATACCACGCCGGCTGCCGCCAACGCCTGGATGATGAAGGTGTACCTCGAGCAGGTGCTGGCGCAGCACCGCCCGGATCTCAGCATCGTGTGGCTGCGCAACCCGGATACCACCGAACACCAGTACGGCGTGGGTTCGCCGGAGTTTCATCTGGCGCTGAAAGCGCAGGATGCCCTGCTCGGCCAGCTCGAGGACAAGCTCAAAGCGCTGGGCATGGATCAAACCACCGATATCGTTGTGGTGTCCGACCACGCGCATAGCAATATCGCCGGCCCGCGCGACCTCTTTCCGCTGCGCCAGATCAACGACGGCCGCGTCGCCAACATCGACAACGAATGGGGTTACTCGGTTTCCGGCGGCGTGCGTCTGGCCGATGAGCTGACGCATGGCGGCTTCACCGCGTTCGACGGTTCGGGCTGCATCTACGCCCCCGTCATGAGTGGCCTGAAGGCCGATGGCTCGCAGCTCAAACCAACGCATTTCGACGACGACGGCCGCCTCTGCGGCAAGCCCGGTCCCTACACCACACCGAGCTACAAGCTGCCCGATGAACTGCCGAAGGATGCCCTGGTGATCGCCTCGAACGGCGGCACCGAATACCTCTACCAGCCCGAGCACGACGCCGCGCTGGTCAAACGCACGGTGCGTTTTCTGCAGTCGCGCGAATACGTCGCCGCGGTATTTGTAGCCAAGCGCTACGGCAACATCCCCGGCACGCTGCCGGCCGAGAACGTGCATCTGGAAAACGCCGCGCGCGGGCCGGACATCATCATCAGCTACGCCTGGGATGCCAACGCAAAAATCCAGGGCTTTCCCGGTACCGAATACGCCAGCCAGTCGAACGAGCGCGGGGAGCACGGCAGCTTCAGCCGTATAGACGTCCACAATACCTTGCTCGCGGCCGGCCCGGACTTTCGCCAGGGCTTTCAGGACACGCTGCCCAGCGGCAACGTCGATCTCGCCCCGACCATTGCGGCGCTGATGCAGCTGAAACTTCCCACGGCGCAGGGTCGCGTGCTGCACGAGTCGCTTACCGGCACGCTCGCCCAGCCCGTGGACGCGTACACGGTGACCCCGACCTCGCTGCGGCCTGCACAGCCGGCCTCCGGCATCACAGCCCAGCGCGTCGATGGCTCGCCGCTGACCGCCACTCAGTTCAATTTCGTGCTGCAGATGAAGCAGCTGCAAGCAGGTGGCAAGACCTGGACGTATTTCGATCAGGCCAGCCCCGAGCGGCAGTGAAGTATCATTGGGAGCGTTCTGCGAGACCCTCTCGAACGGCCAGCCAGCCGCGGCCTGAAAAACCGCGGTTCCATTGGCCGACGTCGGGAAAGCACCCCGCGACGGTTGACGGCCTTGCTGCTCCGGCGGTGAGCCGGCATTGAACAGGGCATGGCCCTGGGCATGCCATGGGTCGGGTGAGCAGACACGCATCCCAACTGAGCGAGAGCCGACGGCCATGAGCGAAACCGAAAACGATGAACGCAACACCGGGCTCACCAGCCTGCTGCGTGGCGTGGATGAATTCAGCCACCACGTGTTTCCCGAAAACGAAGCGCTGTTCAGCAGCCTGGCCAGGGGCCAGGCGCCGCATACGCTGTTCATCACCTGCGCCGATTCGCGCGTCGTCCCGGAGATGATCACCCAGACGCAGCCAGGCGAACTGTTTGTCTGCCGCAACATCGGCAATATTGTGCCGGGCTACGGCGAAATGCTCGGCGGCGTGTCTGCCGTGGTCGAATACGCCGTACTGGCACTTGGCGTAAAGCTGATCGTGGTCTGCGGTCATACCGACTGCGGCGCCATGAAAGGGCTGTGCAACGGCACGGCTTCACTCAACATGCCCACCGTCGAAGCCTGGCTGCGCAACGCCGAGGCGGCACGCAGCGTGGTGTTTACGCGCCAGCTGGAACCGGCCGACACGGTGCAGGCCCTGGTCGAGGAGAACATCAAGCTGCAGCTGATGCATCTGCGCACGCATCCTTCGGTCGCGGCGGGTATGGCCGATGGCCGGCTCGAGCTGCAAGGCTGGGTCTACGACATCGAGCACGGTCAGGTGCGTATCTTCGACGAGGCGGAAGGCCGGTTTCAGTCGCTGGCCGAGGCGACCGCACGCATCGAGCAGCGCGACCGCCCATGATCGTTCCCGGCCGCATCCACGCCAGGCAGGTTCTGCAGACCCTGCATTACGTCGGGCGCCCGCTGGCTCTGCTGTTTTGCTGGGACGTGGCGGTAACCGTGGGCTACCTGGCCACGCCGTACAAGGTCGACTTTCCGGGTCTGCCGCTGTCGCTGATCGGCTCGGCCATTGCCGTGTTTCTGGCCTTCCGCAACACCACGGCGTACGCGCGGTGGTGGGAGGCGCGCACCCTGTGGGGCGCGATGGTCAACAGTTCGCGCAGCTTCGCCCGCGAACTGAAGATGCTGCTGCCTTCAGGCAGTGATGGCGTTCGCGCCGAACTGGTACGGCGCCAGATCGCCTACGTGCACGCGCTGCGCCTGCACCTGCGCCGACAGTCGCCCTGGAGCGAACTGCAGCAGCGCCTGCCAGCTGACGAACTGGAGCAACTGCGCGCGGTAGCCAACGTGCCCAACGCCATCCTCGATCGCAGCGCGCAGATCATCGGCCGGGTGGACGGTCTGGACAGCATGAAACTCGCGGCGCTGGCGCGCACGCTGAGCGACTTCTCCAACGCCCAGGGCGGCATGGAGCGCATCAACAACACGCCTTTTCCGCGGCAGTACGCGACCTACCCCATCGTGTTCACCCACGGTTTCTGCCTGCTGCTGCCGCTGGGCCTCGTCGGCTCGCTCGGCATTTACACCCCGCTTGGCTCCACCGTCGCCGGCTTCCTGTTTCTGGCCCTACTGCAGATCGGCAACGACATGCAGGCGCCATTCGCAAACACCGAAAACGATGTACCGCTAACAAGCCTGACCCGATCCATCGAAATCAATTTGCGTGACAGCCTGGGTGAAGCGCACCAGCTGAAACCGGTCGAAGTGGAAAACGGGGTGCTCTGGTAGTGTCGATCAGCACGCGCTGCTGTGTGGGTAACCTGCCGCGCGGCCTGCGTATTTCAAACTAAAGCTGCTCTGCGGCGTATTACGCGAGCGCTTAGCTGGCCTGCTCAAGCAGCACCATCGTCGTGGGTAATTGGCCCCAACCAGCTGCTAATGGCAGAGTCGTTATCGCTATCCGCGCCAGCCGTTTCGACCGCTCACTGCCGTATGTCTGGCAGTTCAAGTTCTTGCCATAGTGGGAGCGCATGCAACATTGCAGCAAAGCTGGATAAGTGTTGAATGATATGTACGACTGAAAGCAATGGAATCACTATTGCCAACGCGAATTACCTAAAAAAGATGGAGATAAATTGGCCTCTTACTGCAGCAGCGAAAACAGCGTGAGATCAGCGCAGAGATTTATCTTGAAGTCGTCTCCGTGACTCACCTTGCGACGATAGTTCACACGGAAGATATCTCGACGGCGGGAAAGCGACCGACGAAAACGACGAAGCCTTCCATGGCTTCGTCGTTTTTACTTTTCAGAACCGCTTGGTAAATCCGAAGGTCACGGCGTTGTCGTGCAGGTGGTCCGCGAACAGTCCCTGATAGTTCAAAAATACGCTCCACGAATCACTCGCCTGTGCTGTGATGCGCGCGCCCACGGTGGTCATCCCTCGTCCTACAACGGCACCCGGCATCGCAAAGAGCGTACCGTCCTGCGCCGCAGCAGTTACGGTAGGAGTGCTTCCTCGCGTGTCATAGCGATAGCCAAGATCGAAGCTGGGCACATAGGTAATATCGTGGATCTGGAAAGCACTCGAAAGCGCCACCGCAGCATAAGGCTGCACCGTAGAGTAGGTACTGCGCGTGCCGTCGATAGCAAATGCAGGTGCCAGCGGATTTGTGCTGATGACTGATTCGTCGAAGCCGTCCAGTTTTTGATGCTGATAGAGGACGCCGAGTTTTGGCGTGATCTGCCACTGACCCGCTTGCAGCGGCCATGCTGCTTGCAGCGCAGCAGCACCGGTGTTTCCATCCGGATCGGCGACCGCGCTGCCAATCCCGGTAGGGCGATTGACCCGATAGTTGCTGTGGGTAAAGTCAGCCGTTCCTGAGAGAACCAGCGGCCCAACATCAGCGAAGCCGTACAGGCCGACGTGAGCACTGTCGGTATGGCCAAAGCCACCTAACGAGTCATTGCCATTGATGCGCTGCACGCCAGCTTCAATACCCAGATGGGCGTTGGATTCGCCAACGGCGCGATCGGCACCGCCAAGCAGACCAAAACTGGTGGAGTTGATGCCGTCCGAGCCGCCTATGGACTGGTTCGAACCCAGCGCCTGAGCCCACACTCGCGTCTGGCATGCCTGCGGCAGGCTGTTCTGCGCTGTTGCAGCTGGCGCGCCATCCGCACAACTAGCGTTGACATTGACCAACGGCGAGTTCAACACAGTGCTGAGCGTCTGTTGGCCCGCGATGTTCACCGCGCGCATCCGATTTGCATAAATGGCACCATCAGGCGGTCCAACTTTGAATGGAGGCGGTGTAGGTGTTGGGCTCGGCGCGGGTGCTGGGGTAGGTGCAGGTGTCGGGCTGGGTGCAGGGGTCGG
>CBAAAD010000133.1:0-7423 GCA_964658785.1 uncultured Methylobacterium sp. | reverse complement strand
TCCCACAGCAGCTCGCGCTGGCTGGCGTCGCGGACCTGACTCTGCACCCAGATCACCGCGGCATACCGCGCGCCCTGGGTCACCGCGGCAACGCGATGCAGGGAATTGGCCGGGTAGGCGATCGCGGCGCCCGCTTCGAGCTTGAACGCGCACTCCATGCCGTTGGCATCCACGATCAGTTCGCCGCCCGCGTAGGTTTTTGGATCCGACAAAAAGATGGTGATCGCCACGTCGCTGCGCACGGCATTGCCCATGGCGCCCATCACCGGCGCATCCACGTGCGGCCCGTATTCCATGCCGAGGTCGTAGCGATTGAACAGCGCCGGCGTGACGGAAGACGGCAGCACCGCGGCCTGCAGCATGGCACTGCGCAGAAAACCGTCGTAGACGATTTTCTGCAGCTTCGCCTGGCTTTGCGTGTCGTGCGTGACCTGCAGATTCTTCTTGACCTCGCGCGCCGACCAGCCGGCGGTGCTGGCGCCGTCGACAAAGGACGCGCTGCCGAGCTCTTTGCGCACCGCGTCGAGGTCCTCGGCGGTCAATACGTTGGGAATGCAAATGATCAAGTGATTCCGCCTGGACGTTCGAAACATGGGGGCTACCGAGACGGCAATTTCCCCCGCCGGCACGGTCAAGGTCAAGCGACCTCTGGCCACCGTCTTGCGTCAGCGCAGGCGCATTCAGTCGCCTGTGCGAGAATGCCCGATCGACGCCGCCATCGGGCGCGCGCAATGAATAACGAGGTTCTGGATGTTGAAGCAATGGCTTTTGGCCGCCGGTGTGGCCGCCTGTTCCCTTGGTGCAACGGCGGCGGATACGCCGGCCGCGCCGGTCCCTACGGCCGCCACCAGCGCCACCCTGGGCCCGGGCGTAACGCCCGCGGCCGAAAAACTGGTGCGTGAATCGATCGCCAAGATTTCGTCCAAGGCGGATATCGACGAGATCGACGTGGCGCCGATGCCCGGCTTTTACATGGTCATCGTGTCGGGGCAGATGCTCTACGTGAGCGCCGACGGCAAGTACATGCTCAATGGCGAGCTGGTCGATCTGGGCAGCAAGCAGAACACCAGCAAGATGGCGTGGGCGAAGTTCCGCAAGGCGCAGATTGCCAAGGTGCCCGCCTCGCAGCGCATCGTGTTCGCGCCAGCGCATCCGAAGGTCACCATCAGCGTGTTCACCGACGTCAACTGCGGCTTCTGCCGCGCCCTGCACGAGCATATCGCCGACTTCAACAAGGCCGGCATTGCGGTGGAATACCTGGCGTGGCCGCGTGAGGGCGTGACCACGACGGCAGGTCGTCCGACGCCGACCTACACCGAAATGGTCTCGGTCTGGTGCGCGCCTGATCGCAAGGCGGCTTTCACCGCGGCGATCGGCGGTGCGGCGCCCAAGGCGGCGACGTGCACCAACCCGGTGAAAGATCAGTTCGAACTGGGCCTCAAGCTGGGCCTGGACGGCACCCCGACCATCTACGGCCCCGACGGCCGCGTGCTGGGTGGCTACGTGACGCCCGATCAGCTGCTCAAAGCCATCCAGGATGGTTCTGACGTCAGCGGCAGCTGAGCGCTCGGCAAGGTGCCCCCAACTCGCCATGTGCTCATGTGCGGTGCCGTATCGCAGCATCGGCTAGACCGCATCGGTTAGAATAGGCGTTTCCCCGCAAAGCGCCGTTCCCCGCATGATCGCACTCGACGGGCAGAGCGCCCTCTCGCCATTCCGCCTCGAACGTCTCAATGCCCGCCTGGATGCCCTGCATCACGGCGTACGCGTGCAGGCCTCGTGGTTTGTCTATTTTGTCGACACCGACGCCGTGCCGCAGGGCACGCTGCGCCAGCATCTGCTGGCCGTGCTGGAAGCGAAGGACGCCAAGCCTGAGCCGGCCACGCTCTGGGTGGTGCCGCGACTGGGCACCATCTCGCCGTGGTCGAGCAAGGCCACGGAAATCCTGCACGGCGCCGGCTTCGGCGCGGAAGGCTCGGACATCCGACGGGTCGAGCGCGGTATGGCCTGGCAGATCGCCGGCCTGCCGGCGGCCAGCGCGCCAGACCATGCGCTGATCATGGCCGAGCTGCACGACGCGATGACGCAGTCGGTGCTCACGACGATCGACGAAGCCCAGGGCCTGTTCCTGGTCGGTCAGCCCGGCGACCTGGTGCATATCGCGCTCGGCAGCGACCCGAAGGGCGCGCTGGATGAAGCGAACGGCCGGCTCGGACTGGCCCTGGCCGACGATGAAATCGAGTATCTGGTCGACCGCTACGCCGAGCTGGGCCGAGACCCGACCGACGCCGAACTTTTCATGTTCGCGCAGGCCAACTCCGAGCACTGTCGGCACAAGGTGTTCAACGCCAGCTGGACGCTGGACGGCGTCGATCAGGACAAGAGCCTGTTTGGCATGATCAAGCACACGCACCAGCAGTCGCCGGCGCATACCTTGTCCGCGTATTCGGACAACGCGGCGGTGATCGAGGGCAGCGTCGGCAAGCGCTTTTTCCCCGACGCGAAAGACGGCATCTGGCGCGCGCATGAAGAGCGCATCGATTTTGCGATCAAGGTGGAGACGCATAACCACCCCACCGCGATCGCGCCATGGCCCGGTGCGGCCACCGGTGCCGGCGGCGAGATTCGCGACGAGGGCGCCACCGGCCGCGGCGGCAAGCCCAAAGCTGGCCTCACCGGTTTTTCGGTGTCCGACCTGCGTATTCCCGGCCACCCGCAGCCGTGGGAAATCGACCGCCCGCTGCCGCCGCGCATGGCCAGCGCGTTCGAGATCATGCGCGATGGCCCGCTGGGTGCGGCCGCGTTCAACAACGAGTTTGGCCGTCCCTGTCTGGGCGGCTACTTCCGCACGTACGAACATGAGACCGGTGAATCCGGCCTGCGCCGCGGCTATGACAAGCCGATCATGCTGGCCGGCGGCCTCGCCAACCTGCGTCCGGGCCATGTGCTGAAGCGCGCCGTGCAGCCTGGCAACAAGGTGATCGTGCTGGGCGGCCCGGCGATGCTGATCGGGCTGGGCGGCGGCGCGGCTTCGTCGGTCGCGTCGGGCAGCTCCAGCGCCGAGCTCGATTTCGCCTCGGTGCAGCGCGACAACGCCGAGATGGAGCGCCGCTGTCAGGAAGTCATCGACACCTGCTGCCGCCTTGGCGAGGCGAACCCCATCGTCAGCGTGCACGACGTGGGTGCGGGCGGCTTGTCCAATGCGATCCCCGAGCTGCTCAACGACGCCGGTGTGGGCGGCGAGATCGATCTTTCAAAAATTCCCTGCGACGACCCGCAGCTATCGCCGATGCAGGTGTGGAGCAACGAATCGCAGGAGCGCTACGTGCTGGCCATCGGCCCGGAAAACCTGGCCGAGTTCGAGGCGATGTGCCGGCGCGAGCGCTGCCCGTACGCGGTGGTGGGCGATGCCACGGCCGAGCGCCGCCTGCGCGTGACCGATCCGCGCCGCGACCTGGTGGTGATCGACCTGCCGATGGACGTGCTGTTCGGCAAGCCGCCGCGCATGCACCGCAACGCGAAGCACATCAAGCCGCGCATCGACGTGCTGCCCGATCTCACCGGCATCGGCATGAACGAGGCGCTGCTGCGCGTGCTGCGGCTGCCGGTGGTGGGCAGCAAGAGTTTTCTGATCACCATCGGCGATCGCACGGTGGGTGGCCTCAATCATCGCGACCCGATGGTCGGACCGTGGCAGATTCCGGTCGCCGATTGCGCGGTGACGCTGTCGGATTTCGACGGTTACGTCGGCGAAGCGATGGCGATGGCCGAGCGCGCACCTGTCGCCGTGCTCAACAGCGCGCAGGCCGCGCGCCTCGCCGTGGGCGAGGCGATCACCAATATGGCCGCCGCGCCGATTGCCAGCCTGGGCGAAATCCGCCTGTCGGCCAACTGGATGGCAGCGGTGAATCATCCCGGCGAAGACGCCGCGCTGTTCGACGCGGTGAAAGCCGTTGGCATGGAGCTTTGCCCCGCGCTGGACATTTCCATTCCGGTCGGCAAGGACTCGCTGTCCATGCAGACGCAGTGGGAGCATGAGGGCAAGCCGCAGCGCACGGTGTCGCCGGTGTCGCTGGTGATCACCGGCTTCGCCCGCGTCAGCGACGCGCGCCGCACGCTCACGCCGCAGCTGCGGCTGGATCACGGCCACTCCGATCTGTGGCTGATCGACCTGGGCGCAGGGCGCGACCGCCTCGGCGCTTCGGCGCTGACCCAGGTATTCAACCGCGGCGGCGGCGTGCCGCCCGATCTCGACGATCCGAAGCGGCTGAAGGCGCTGTTCGATCTGGTGCAGGAAGCGAATGCCGGCGGCCTGCTCTTGGCCTATCACGATCGTTCGGACGGCGGCGCCATCGTCACCCTGCTGGAAATGGCGTTTGCCGGCCACTGCGGTCTGGAAATCCATCTGGACGGCTGGGCCGAAGCGACTTTGCGCGGCCTGTTCAACGAGGAGCTTGGCGCGGTCCTGCAGGTGGCCGAAGCCAACCGCGAGCCGTTCGAGGCGCTGCTGGTCAAACACGGCCTGGCGGCGATCAGTCACCGGATTGGACGGCCGAAAGAAAAGCTCGGCATCAAGTTTTTCCTCGGCGGTGACGCGCTCTTCAAGTGGAACTGGAGCACGCTGTTCGAAGCGTGGAACGACACCAGCTACGCCATGCAGCGCCTGCGCGACAACCCGGCCAGCGCCGACGCCGAGCGCCAGTGGCGCCGCGACGACGCCGACCCCGGCATCGCGCCGAAGCTTGGGTTCACCGCCAGCGAGAATATCGCCGCGCCGTTTATCACAGCGTCCAAGGGCAGCGGCGTGCGCCCGCGCGTGGCCGTGCTGCGCGAGCAGGGCGTCAACGGCCAGGTGGAAATGTCGGCGGCGTTCACCCGCGCCGGCTTCGATGCGGTCGACGTGCACATGTCGGACCTGGCCAGTGGCCGGATCAATCTTTCCGATTTCCGTGGCCTGGCCGCCTGCGGTGGCTTCTCCTATGGCGACGTGCTCGGCGCCGGCCGCGGCTGGGCCACCTCGATCCTGTTCAACGACATGCTGCGCGCGCAGTTCACTGCGTTCTTCGCCGACCAGAGCAAGTTCGCCCTGGGCGTGTGCAATGGTTGCCAGATGATGTCGCAGCTGAAGGACATCATCCCCGGCGCGCAGCACTGGCCGAAGTTTCTGCGCAACGCGTCGGAGCAGTACGAGGCGCGCGTGGCGACGCTGGAAATCCTCGATTCGCCCAGCCTGTTCTTCAAAGGCATGGTCGGTTCGCGCATTCCTGTGGCGGTGGCGCACGGCGAGGGCCGGGTGAGCTTTCCCAACGCGTGCAGCCCGGCCAAGGCGCATGCGGCGGTGCGCTTTGTCGACAACCGCGGCAAGCCCACCGAAAACTATCCGCTCAACCCGAACGGCTCGCCGGGCGGCCTGGCCGGCTTCACCGCGGCCGACGGACGCGTGACGATTCTGATGCCGCACCCCGAGCGCGTGTTCCGCAGCGTGCAGATGAGCTGGCATCCGGAAAGCTGGGGCGAGGATTCGCCGTGGATGCGCATGTTCCGCAACGCCCGCGTGTGGTGCGGCTGATCGCTTTTTCACGCGCAGGGCAGCGCTGAGCCATGGCTCGGCGCCCCACGTTTTCGCCGGCGCTGTGGCTCGGCACGATCGCGTGGGGCGTGCTGCTGGCGCTGGCGCCCTGGTGGATCGGTTTTCCGCTGCTGCTGGCGATGGTGGCGGTGCTGCTGTTACTGGAACACCGCCTCGCGCCCGAGCACCGCTGGCTGCTGCGGCATGGCCTGGGCTGGGGTTTGCCCGGGGCGCTGTTTGCGCTGCAGCGCGCGCTTGGCGGCAATATTTTTGCGTGGGTCATTGCACTGCTCGGCATGCTTACGGGTTACACCCTGCTTGCCGGTCTGGAGGCGTGGCTCGATCGCGACGTGCGTCGTGACGATGCGGCAAAGGCGGCAAGCGCGCGCGCGCTTGCCGCCGACACGCCCGGCGAATGGCCGAAACTGGCGCGGGCGCCGATCGGGCCGCCAGCGGAAATCATCGAGCTGCAGCTGCCGCAGTGGTGCAACGATGCCGACGGTATTGACGACCCGCACGGTGGCCGCGTGATCCGTCGCGACGGCGCTTATCACTTCGATGACGGCACGCGTATCGACAGCATCGGTGCCGATGCCGCGTTCAGCCCTTCGGGCCGATGGTTTGCGGCACGCATGGCGGGCGATCGAGGCATCGTGCTGCGCGATCGGGATCATGGAAAGCTGCATCGCCTGCGCAGCTGGCAACTCGACGGCTGGTATCACGATCAGCCCTGGCTGCTCAGGCGCGAAGGCGATATGCCGCTCGATCTACGGGCAGTGCTGGGTGATGACGCCGTCGATGACTGACGAGGCGGCGCGGTGGGTTTGCACGACAGTCAACGCGTGACGAAATGACGCAATTCATGGACCCAGTGCACGTTAGGCACGATTCTTCCATGGCAACAGGTTCTCCCCTCGTCGAACCTGAAGCATACTTGCCCGGTGAATAGTCCAGCCTCCTCCCGCTCGCCGTTTGCGACCGTGCTTAGTGTCATCGTGGTGTCTGCCGACAGCGGGCAGATGATGCGCGACTGCGTGCGCCGCCTGCTCAACACCACGCTGGCGCTGGAAGTGATTCTGGTCGACAACGGCTCGGACGACGGCGTGCCACAGGCCATCGGCCGCGCCTATCAGGGTGATCCGCGCCTCACCGTCATCTACAACCGTGCCAATCTTGGCTTCGGCCCGGCGATGAATATCGGTGCGACCAAGGCACGGGGGCAGGCGCTGCTGCTGCTCAATCCGGACTGCCTTGTGCTGGAGGATGATCTGCGCGACTTGCTCAACGTGCTGGCGCGCCATCCGAAAGCGGGTCTGGTTGGCGCCGTGGTATGTGACGAGGAAGGTCACCCGGACCCCGCTTCCTGGCGTCGCGACCCGCTGTTTCGTCGCGCGGTCAACACCATGTTCCATCTGAGCGGCGAAGGCGTAAATATCACCGAGGAAATTCCCGAGGAGGTGATCGAGGCCGAGGCGGTTTCCGGCGCGCTGATGCTGATGCCGCGCGCGGTGTTCAACCGGATCGGCGGCTTCGATCAGGATTATTTTCTGCACTGCGAAGATCTGGACCTGTGCCGCCGCATACGCGACATGGGCTATCAGGTGCTGCTGGCCGGCGATGTGCGCGTGACGCACGCCAAGGGCACGTCCAGCGCGCACCGGCCGGTCTTCGTCAGCCGCAACAAGCACCACGGCATGTGGCGCTGGTTTCGCAAGCACGATCCGGCCGCGCGCAATCCGATTATCGCGGCCGTGGTCTGGTTGGGGATCTGGACGCACTACTGGCTGAAGGTGCCGGGGCAGCTGTTGAGCCGGAGCGGGAAGTAGAGCGGGAAACGGGGGACGGGGAACGGGA
>CBAAAD010000132.1:0-7434 GCA_964658785.1 uncultured Methylobacterium sp. | reverse complement strand
GTTCTACGGACGCGTTATCTTGCACAACTCCTGGGGAAACTCGATGCTTCGTCTTCGTATGATTGTTATCGCCACATCCATTGCTCTGACCGCCTGCTCGCAGCCGTCCGACGACAGCAGCAAGCAGCCTGCCGCCAGCGCCACGGTGGCGCATGCTGGCACGGCTGCCGCCGCGCCGGCGCCCGCCGCGAGTGCGAGCAATCCGTTTTTCGCCGCCAGCACGCTGCCGTTCCAGGCCCCGCCATTCGACAAGATCACCGAAGCCGATTACCAGCCGGCGATCGAAGAGGGCATGAAGCAGCATCTGGCCGAGATCGAGAAGATCGCCGACAACCCCGATGCGCCGACCTTCGACAACACCTATGTGGCGATGGAGAAATCCGGTGCGCTGCTGACCCGCGCCATGATGGCGTTCGAAGGCGTGGCCCAGGCCAACACCAGCGATACGCTGCAAAAGGTCGAAGAAGAAGAGGCGCCGAAGCTGGCCGCCCATCGCGACGCGATAAACCTCAACGGTAAGCTGTTTGCGCGCGTGCAGGCAGTGTATGACCAGCGCGATTCGCTCAAGCTCGATCCCGAATCGCTGCGTCTGGTCGAAGTGACTTACAAGAACTTCGTGCGCGGCGGCGCCAAGCTGTCCGACGCGGACAAGGCCAAGCTCAAGGATCTGAACAAAGAGGAGTCCACCCTCAGCACGCAGTTCAGCAACAAGCTGCTGGCGGCGACCAAGGCCGGCGCGCTGGTGGTGGACGACAAGTCCAAGCTGGACGGCCTGTCCGATGCCGACATCGCCGCTGCCGCAGGCGCCGCGAAAGAGCGCAAGGTCGACGGCAAGTGGGTTGTGGTGCTCCAAAACACCACCCAGCAGCCCGCGCTGCAGGACCTCAACGATCGCGCCACGCGCGAAGCGCTGTTCAACGCCTCGTGGAATCGCGCCGAGAAAAGCGACGCCAACGACACGCGCGACATGATCGAGCGCATCGCGCAGATTCGCGCCGAGCAGGCCAAGCTGCTCGGTTATCCGAACTATGCCGCCTGGAAGCTGGATGACCAGATGGCGAAAACGCCGGACGCAGCGATCAAGTTCATGCAGAACCTGGTGCCCGCCGCCACCGCGCGCGCCGAGCGCGAGTCGAAAGACATCCAGGCCGTGATCGACCAGCAGAAGGGCGGCTTCAAGGTCGCCGCGTGGGACTGGGAGCATTACTCCGAGCAGGTGCGCAAGGCCAAGTACGATCTGGATGAAGCGCAGATCAAGCCGTACTTCGAGCTCGACAACGTGCTGCAGAACGGCGTGTTCTACGCGGCCAATCAGCTGTACGGCCTGACCTTCAAGGAGCGCAAGGACATTCCGGTGTATCAGCCGGACGTGCGCGTGTTCGAGGTGTTCGACAAGGACGGCACCTCGATGGCGCTGTTCTACTGCGACTACTTCAAGCGCGACAACAAGAGTGGCGGCGCCTGGATGAGCAACTTCGTCACCCAGTCCAAGCTGATGGGCACCAAGCCCGTGATCTACAACGTCGCCAACTTCACCAAACCGGCGGCCGGCCAGCCGGCGCTGCTGTCGTTCGATGACGTGATCACCATGTTCCACGAGTTCGGCCACGGCCTGCACGGCATCTTTGCCGACGCGCAGTACCCGAGCCTGTCAGGTGCCAACACGGCGCGCGACTTCGTCGAGTTCCCGTCGCAGTTCAACGAGCACTGGGCGTCCGACCCGAAGGTGTTCGCCAACTACGCCAAGAACTACAAGACCGGCGAGCCGATGCCGCAGGCGCTGGTCGACAAGATCAAGAAAGCCGCCACCTTCAACAAGGGCTACGACATGACCGAGCTGGTTTCGGCCGCGCTGCTCGACATGGGCTGGCATACGCTCGGCGCGGATGCGCCGAAGCAGGACGCCGACGCCTTCGAGGCAAAGACCCTGAAGGACGACAAGATCGATCTGAGCTACGTGCCGCCACGCTATCGCTCCAGCTATTTTGCGCACATCTGGGGCGGCGGCTATGCGGCCGGCTACTACGCCTATCTGTGGACCGAGATGCTGGCCGACGACGGCTTCGAATGGTTCAAGGAGCACGGCGGCCTGACCCGCGAAAACGGCGATCGCTTCCGCGCGATGGTGCTGTCGCGCGGCAACACCGAAGACCTCGACACGATGTACAAGGACTGGCGCGGCAAGGCGCCGAGCATCGAGCCGATGCTGATCGATCGTGGTCTGAAAGACGCGCCGAAAAAATAATCCGCGCGTTTTGATGCCATGCCAATCAGGCCCGCCCCGTGCGGGCCTGATCTTTTTTGCGGCGGCGATGGCGCGGTTTGTGTGGCGCAGAAAGTTGCGAAAGATCCGGCACGGCCGCTGCACGCATGAAATAATCGGACGTCATCGATCGGAGCCACCCACGCGTGGACAGCTCGCAATTTCTGAAAACCGCCGTGGTGTTTCTGCTGGCCACGGTGATCGCCGTGCCGCTGACCAAGCGCTTCCGGCTGGGTTCGGTGCTGGGCTACATGATCGCCGGCGTGGTGATCGGGCCGCAGCTGCTGGGGCTGATCAGCGATACCGAGGGCGTGGCGTCTATCTCCGAGTTCGGCGTGGTGCTGATGCTGTTCGTGATCGGCCTGGAGCTGTCGCCGCAGCGGCTGTGGGTGATGCGTCGCTCGGTGTTCGGCACCGGCCTGCTGCAGGTGCTGAGTGCGGCGCTGGCAATCGGCGCGGCGGCCTATCTGCTGTGTGGTTTGACAAGTCCTGCGGCAGCCATCGTCGGCGGTAGCCTGGCGCTGTCGTCCACCGCGTTCGGTCTGCAGATACTGGCCGAGCGCAAGGAGGCTGGCTCGGCCTACGGCCGGCAGGTGTTCTCGATACTGCTGTTTCAGGATCTGGCGGCCATCCCGCTGATCGCCGCCGTGCCGCTGCTGGCGACCACCTCGGCCTCGCACGGCATCGATCCGCACAGCGTGCTGCGTACCGTGGGCGTCATCGTCGCCGTGGTCGTGGGCGGGCGCTATCTGCTGCGGCCGGTGTTTCGTTTTGTGGCCAAGGCCGACTCGGTCGAAGTGTCCACGGCCACCGCATTGCTGGTGGTGATGGGCACCGCGCTGATCATGGAGCTGGCGCACGTCTCGGCCACGCTGGGCGCGTTTCTCGCCGGCGTGCTGCTGGCCGATTCGGAATACCGGCACGAGATGGAATCGCATATCGAGCCGTTCAAAGGGCTGCTGCTGGGCCTGTTCTTCATCAGCGTCGGCATGTCGATGGATCTGTCGCTGCTGCTGACGCAACCGTTGCTGATCGTGGAACTGGTGCTAGGCCTGCTGCTGCTGAAAGGCATTCTGCTGTGGCCGCTGGCGCGACTCCCGGCCGGCCTCAATCGCTCGGACAGTTTGCGCCTGATCGTGCTGCTGGCCAGCGGCGGCGAGTTCGCCTTCGTGGTGCTGAAGCTGGCCGCCGAAAAGCAGCTGATCGACGCCGGCCAGCGCGATGCGCTGGTGCTGGCCATCACCCTGTCGATGGCGCTGACGCCGCTGCTGGTGGTGATCGCGGCGCGCCTGCTCAACGTCAAACCGAAAAAGCCCACGCGCGAATACGACACCATCGACACCGATACGCCGCGCGTCATCATCGCGGGCTTTGGCCGGATGGGCCAGATCATCGCCCGCGTGCTGCGCGCGCAGGGCATTCCCTTTGTGGCGCTGGAGCACTCGGTCGATCAGGTCGATGCGTCGCGCCGCTTCGGCAGCATCAACATCTTCTACGGCGACCCGACCCGGCCTGAACTATTGCGCGCCGCGCAGGCGGACAAGGCCGAGGTATTCGTGCTGGCCACGGACGATCCGGAAACCAGCCTGCGCACCGCGCGACTGGTCAGGCGGCAGTACCCGCATCTGAAGATCGTTGCCCGCGCGCGCAATCGCCAGCACGTGTTCCGGCTGATGGACATGGGCGTGGACGAGCCGGTGCGCGAGACCTTCCACTCCAGCCTCAAGATGACGCGCAAGACGCTGGAGGCGCTGGGCCTGACGCACGAGCTGGCGGTCGATCGGGTGGAGCGCTTCCGCCTGTACGACGAAGACCTGCTGAAAAAGCAGGCGCTGGTCTACGACGACGAGACCAAGCTGATCCAGAGCGGCCGCGACGCCATGGCCGACCTGCAGCAGCTGTTCGACGCCGACGCCGAGCCCGGCGCCGAGCGCAAGCGCCAGCGCGACAAGGACAAGACGCTCAGCGCCGAGGATTGAGCGGTGGGACAGCGTCGCGGCAGCGGCACGTTGGCCGGGCGGCAGAAAGCAAAAGTTATCCAACAGGAAAGCATGCCAGGATAGAAAGAGATTCCCGGGGAAAGCTAAGTCCATGCCGTCAACCGCAGACTCAGTTCGGCGTTGCTTGATGGCATGCCCATGACCGCAAGATATTCCTCGCCCAGCGAAGGAGCGCCAAACGCCGCTCCCATCGATCCGCCCGTGATGGATGCCGGCTCTATCGCGAGAACTTCTTCCGAGCCTGAGCCCGTTACTCCCGTGGTGATTCGTTTTGGCCGACTGGGCGACACGATCTTGCTGCAGCCCTTGCTGCGCAAACTGCAGCAGCGTTACGGCAAACCCTGCCGCGTGCTGGCGCTCGGCGATTGGCCGCAGGTGCTGTTTTCGGCGCAGCCGGAGGTAGACGGATTCATTCCTCTGCGCAGCCAGCACGGCTCGCTGCTGTTCAGTCCAGCGCGCTGGCGCGTGGCGATGGCGCTGCGAAAATTTCGCGATTCACCGATTTACGTATGTGAGCCGGAGCCGCGCGCTAGTACCAAGGTGCGCCCGCTGCTCGCGCTGGCCCGGGTGCCGCTGGAGCAGTGCGAATTTATCCAGCCGATGACCATGCTCGAAGACGAGCACTGGATCGACTGGCTGATGCGTTTCGGTAACCAGACCCCGCCTGCATTTCGCAAGAGTCATGCATCGAAGCTGCCGGTACACGAGGCCGCTACCGCCATTGCCGCGCCGCAACTTCATGTCACCGACGCGGAGCGAAACGATCGCGATGCGTGGCTGCGGATGCAGGGCATGCTGGGTCGACCGATTGTGCTGCTGCAGGCAGCGAACAAGCGCACCATACGCTGGAACGGCGTGCGGCATCCCGAGGATGACGATAAATCGTGGCCGGCGGAGCGCTGGGGCGCCCTGGCCCGCGCGATCAGCTATCGCCTGCCGCAGGCGCAGATCCTGTTCTGCGGGTCGGCTGCCGAAGCCGGCTATATCGAATCGCTGCTTGCGGCGAGCGACACCGGCTCGCTGCGCATCGATGCGGCGGTGCTGCCGCTGGGTCGACTGAAAGCCCTGCTTGAAATCGCGCACAGCATGGTCTCCGTTGACACCGGGCCGGCACACCTCGCCGCGGCCATCGGCTGCCCGCTGGTGGTGTTGTTTGGCGGGAGATTTCCGTCGATGTGGGCGCCTCGCAGCGGGCACGGTAGCGCGGTGAAAGTGATCGGAGGCTTGCCGGAGACGCGCCGCATCGACGAGATCGATACCGCGCAGGTGATCTCCGCCTGGCGCACGCTGCCCGCGCGGGATGATTCTTGCCCCGCAGCGGACGTGTCCGCCGAGTAACGCGCTGAATTTCTGCAGCCGATAAGACTGATCAGTCGGCCGGTGCCGCCGGCTGACGCAGCGTCTGCCGCACGCTGGGAATCGCCCCGACGCGCGGCGCCAGCTCGTGCGCGATGTCGACATAACCCACCTGCCGCGCCACGTCCGCCGCGGTACGGCCGAACGCATCGGCCGCCAGGCGGTCGGCGCCACGCGACAGCAGCACGCGTGCCGGCGGCAGCAGGGCATGCATGGCGCAGGCGTGCAGCGCGGTGACGCCGCGCTGGTCGGCATGCTCGACCTTGGCGCCGGCATCCAGCAGCACGGGGATCAGCGCACCGATATGCGTCGCGTCGCAATCGCTGCCGGGCCGCAGCTGCGCGCCAAGCAGCAGAAGGAGCGGCGTCTTGCCTTCGCGGTCGGCCTGATTGATATCGGCGCCACGTTTCAGCAGCCCGTCAAACAGCCGGCGCGCGCGCAGGCTGTCGTTGTGTTCGAAACCGAACTGCGCCGCCGCGTGCAGTGCGCTGCGCCCGCCGGCGTCCAGCGCGTTGACGTCGGCGCCGCCATCGAGCAGGACCTCGACGATTTCCGGATGGCCCATCGCCGCGGCCACCATCAGCGCCGTCGTGTCGTTGGGCAGCCGCTGATCGATCGCCACCTGATGCTCCAGCAGCAGCGCCACCAGGGTGTCGCGCCGCGCGGCCACCGCGGCGGCCAGCGGCGTCACGCCGCTCCTGGCGGCAATCGACGAATCGGCGCCGGCATCGAGCAGGCAGGCAGCAATATCGCGATGGCCGGCGCCGCAGGCGCGCAGCAGGGCGGTGGCGCCCTGGTCGTCGCGCGTGTCGACGGCAAAGCCCAGCTCCAGCAACCGCTGCACGGTCGGCAGCGCGCCGGCGGCCGCGGCGGCCGGCAGATCGGCAGCGCGCAGCGGCCGACCGGGACGCGTCCAGTCGTGCCAGTCCAGCCAGCGTTCGACCGACGGGTATTCCAGCGCCAGCCCCAGCGGGGTTTCGCCGTTGCTGTCGGCGGCTTCGGGGTTGGCGCCGTGGGCAATCAGCGCGCGCACCAGCGGCAGCGCATCGGCCCCGTGTTCCAGCGCGGCGAACAGCGGCGTGCGGCCATCGCGATCGCGCGTGTTCGGATCGCAGCCGCGCGCCAGCAGCGCCTGCAGAAGCGCCAGCTGGCCGTTGACCACGGCCAGATGCAGCGGCGTGCGGTCGCGTACGTCGACGCCGAACGGATCGGCGCCGCGTTCGAGCAGGTTGAGCGGCAGGGCGGCGCACGCGGCCGAGCCGTTGAGGCGTGCGAGCGCCTGCGCCAGCAAGCCGGCGCCGGCCGGACTGGCGCCGGCCTGCAGCAGATCGTCCAGCGCCTCGGTCGACGTTGGCAGCTGCAGCAGCAGCGCGTCGAACAGGCGTCGGCCCAGCGGTGGCAGCGTTGGCGTGTTGGCCGGCGCGGTATCGACATCGTCGGGAAGCTGTGGTGGCAGCCGTGCCTCGGCATCCAGGCCGTGCTCCAGCAGCCAGCGCCGGGCCGAACTCAGGCCCGGCGTGGCCAGGTCCAGATAGAGCTGGGCCAGCTGCGCCTGCGGCCACTCTCGCGCGCGTTCGGCAAAGCTCGACACAATGGCCCAGTGCGCAAAACGGAGCGCGTCTAGCAGGTGTGCTGGCGTATCCGAGCCTTCCGTCAGCACGTCACGACTGTGGCTGGCGGGTAGCGGTGTGTCGGGATCGAGCAGGGCGACCAGATCCCAGCGTCCGGCGGCGGCGGCGTGATCGAGCGCGCTGCGGCCGTCGCTTCCAGGCGCTTTCGGCTCGGCGCCGAGAGCGAGCAGGGCGCTGATGGTTT
>CBAAAD010000131.1:5747-7434 GCA_964658785.1 uncultured Methylobacterium sp. | reverse complement strand
AAGCACATGCCGATCACCAGCGAAAAATAGGCAAAATCCCAGTAGTCCGGCTCCGGCGTTTCGGGAAAATCCAGCCCGGTATGCTTCTCGCCGTAATCACCGTAAAAGCCGTGCGCATAGTGCATGGCGAACATGGTGTTCAAGAAAAGCCAGGTAAGCACCACGCTGACCACGCCGATCACCAGCGCCGCCAGGCCACCGCCTTTGGCGGCGTGAAGCTCGTTGCTCAACGCCACCAGCACCACCGATGACAGCACGATGCCGCTCCAAAGAATGCCCCAGCGCCCCGTGTCCTGCGCGCGCGCCTGCCGTCGCATGCGCGTCGGCGGCGACTTGGCGAACATGCGCGCAATAATGCCCAGGAAAACGATGGCGGCCAGGTCGAAGCCCAGCAGAACGGCATTGGACAAGCGCGTACCGGTGGCTAGCAGCGAGCCGCTGGTCACCAGGAAAATGGCCAGCGCAATCAGTATCCGCGGCCGCGCCCGCAGAAAGTGCATGGGGCGCCAGCGATACTTCGCCTGATGCTTGTCGCCATCAGCGGCTTTCGGCGGCGCTGACGCCGCGCTCGCGGCATCCTTGGACGACAACTTCGCCCCGGCATTTTTTGTGGCTTTGGACGGCGACGGCGTGCTCATAACCGGCAGGTCCAAGGTATGAGGTCACAAGAGCCGAGGCTCATGGGGCAAATGAACGCTTCGTCAGAAAACACTGGCAAGGGAGCCTCCACAATGGCGGCCCGGCGGCCGCAGTCGGCCAGATCATAGCGGGGTCCTGCGCTGCTGCGCGCGTCACGCCCGCAAGTCGTGGTAACCGACGTGACGCTTCATCCAGGCATCCGCATAGGAACATGCGGGTATCACCTTCCAGCCCTCCTTGCGGGCTGCATCCATCGCCGCCTGCACCAGCGCTGACGCCATACCGCGGCCACCGACCTCGACAGGGACTTCGGTGTGGGTGATGGTCATCACGCAGCTGGCGACACCGTCGGCCAGCGTGTAGTCGAGCAGGCCGTGATGGCCATCGACGCGTGTTTCAAAGCGCCGGGCGTCCTGGTCGTGCTGAATGTCGAACGACATGGAAACCTCCGTTTTTGGCGTAAAAGCCCCAGCATACGTGCGGCTGGTCGAAACATCTCGTTAAGTGCGGTCGCCTGTCTTTTCGCGCGTTGTGCATGATGGGTCTGACAACCTGAGCCTCCCCCGCAGCGAACAACCCGAAGGAGAGCACCATGAAAAAATCCGCATCCGCCCACTGGTCCGGCGGCATCAAGGACGGTCAGGGAAACATTTCGACCGAAACCGGCGTGCTGAAAGAGGCCCCTTATGGCTTTAAGTCCCGCTTCGAAGACGGCCCGGGCACCAATCCGGAGGAGCTCATCGGCGCCGCCCACGCGGGGTGCTACTCCATGGCGCTGTCACTGGAGCTGGGCAAGGCCAACCTCACTGCCGACAGTATCGATACGAAAGCCGTGGTGACGCTGGACAAGGACGGCGACGGCTTTTCGATCACCGCCGTGCACCTGACCTGCAAGGCCAAGGTTCCCGGGGCTGATGCCGACGCCTTCGCCAAGATCGCACAGGCCACGAAAGAAGGCTGCCCGGTATCGAAGGTGCTGAAGGCCACGATCACGCTGGATGCGTCGCTGGCTTGAGGATTTTCGGCGCGCTCCATCAGTGCGACCTGC
>CBAAAD010000131.1:0-5737 GCA_964658785.1 uncultured Methylobacterium sp. | reverse complement strand
CGCCACTTTTTTGTCTGTGGCAATACGATGATTTCAGGCCGCATGCCTGGCGCGACGGCTTCGACGCTGGCTCACCGCCTGCGACAGGCGCTGCAGCACAGCGACCGAGGCATCCCAGCCGATACAGCCATCGGTAATGCTCTGACCGTAGACCAGCGGCCTGCCCGGCTCGATATCCTGCTTGCCGGCAACCAGATGACTTTCCACCATCACGCCGACGATCCGCGCGTCGCCAGCCCCTATCTGGTCGGCAATATCGTCGATCACGGCCGGCTGGTTTTCCGGCTTTTTGCTGCTGTTGGCGTGGCTCGCATCGATCATCAGCCGCGGCGTCAGGCCCGCCTTGACCAGCACGGCGCAGGCCGCATCCACGCTGGCGGCATCGTAGTTCGGCGCGCTGCCGCCGCGCAGAATCACGTGGCAGTCCTCGTTACCTGCGGTAGCGGCAATCGCCGTGCGTCCGTCCTTGGTCACGGCCAGAAAATGATGCGGCTGCGACGCCGCCTGCACCGCGTCGGCGGCGATTTTCACATTGCCGTCGGTGCCGTTCTTGAAACCCACCGGGCACGACAGCCCCGATGCCAGCTCGCGATGCACCTGGCTTTCGGTGGTGCGCGCGCCGATCGCGCCCCAGCTCACCAAGTCGGCGATGTACTGCGGCGTGATCATGTCGAGAAATTCACAGCCGGCCGGCACGCCGATCGCGTTGATGCCGATCAGCAGACCGCGCGCCAGGCGCAGGCCGCGGTCGATGCGGAAGCTGCCGTCGAGGCCCGGGTCATTGATCAAGCCCTTCCAGCCCACCGTGGTGCGCGGCTTCTCGAAATACACGCGCATGACGATTTCCAGCGTATCGGCATGCAGCTCGCGCTGCTGACGCAAAAGCTCGGCATAGTCGAGCGCCGCGCCGGTGTCGTGAATGGAGCACGGACCGATCACCACCACCAGACGATCGTCGCGGCCGTCGAGAATGCCGTGCAGCCTGCTGCGCGTCGCCGCTACCGTGGCGCTGGCCGGTTCACTGCCGCCGCAGTCGCCGATCACCTCGGCCGGCGTGCTGAGGCGCTTGAGCTCACGGATGCGAAGATCGTCGTTGTGGGTAGTCGCAATGGCTGTATTCATGACGTGGATTCCTTGGTGATCGGGAGTCACTGGCGGCCATGAAAAAAGCCGCCAGTGTTGAGCTGGCGGCTTTCGGGATTTGCTGAATCGGTAACTTACGATCGCACCCTTGGCTCCGCCTGCGGCATCGGATAGCCGTAAAACCAAAAATAGAGGCGGGTGGAAATCGATTTCATGCGTGTAGGGATACCACATGCGGCGGCTAAATCAAACCCTGCCACGTGGCCAACAAACGGGCGAGGCCGTTGCGCCATGCTTCAGGCGCCAACGGCGCCATGGTCCAGAATGCGCGCTCGCCGAGGCCCATGCCCACCGCGTACAACGACGACGCAGGTGCCGCACGGGCGCCGAACTGGCACTAAAATTCAGCCATGTCTTCACCTCTTCAGTGGCTCAATCGCGCCGCCGCCGGATCGCTCGGCCCGGTTCGCGCCGCCATCCGGCACTGGGTGCTCAGCGCGTTCCCGCGCAACGAAAGCAGCCGCATCGACTATGACCATCCGCTCGGCGATCCCGGCCTGTTCGGGCCCGATAGCGCCACCTGGCGGGTGCACTCGAATTTTCCCGGCATGCTGTCCGGCGGGCTTGCCGCGCTGACCCTGCAGACGCTGCATCCGCTGGCTCTGGCCGGCGTGTGGGATCACTCCAGCTTTCGCGACGACATGATCGGCCGGCTCCGGCGCACGACGATGTTCGTGGGCGCCACAACGTACGCCTCGGTGGCGGACAGCGAAGCGCTGATCGCTCACGTCCGGCATATCCACAGCTTCGTCAAAGGCCGCGGTGAAGATGGACGTCCGTACGCGGCGGATGATCCGGCGCTGCTTACCTGGGTGCACGTCACCGAGGCCTATAGCTTTTTGCAGGGTTACCGTCGCTACAGCCACGTCGCACTGCCGCCCGGCGCAGGTGACCGCTATTACGACGAAGTGCGCCGAATTGCCGAAGCGTTGGGCGCGCGCGATGTACCGTCATCGGAGCAGGCTGTCAGCGATTACTTTCAACGTGTCCAGCCCGAACTGGCTTTTACGGAACGTTCGCGCGAAGTGCTGCGGCTGCTTTCGCAGGTGAAGCTGCCGGTTCCTGTCGCTGGACTATCGCGTGACCTGTTCCTGCTGGCCGGCACCGCGCTGTTGCCGGACTGGGCTACGCCGATGCTGCGCCTCACGCCGCGACAGCAGCGGCAGTCAAGACTGGCGTCGCATGCGCTGTGGTCGATCGCACCAGTCTTTGGCGCGGCGTTGAAAGATGGTATTGCCAGTCGCTCGTGCAGGCGCGTGGGCGTACCGGTAACGGATCTCGTCCACTGGCCGAAAAACACGGATCATGCGATTTCCTGACGACCGAGTTCGCCCCCGTGGCTTTTTCAGGCCAACGGCTCGGCGACCTTCCGATCATCGCCCTTCTCCGCGGCCGCCTCCACCCGGTTGCGTCCCGCACGTTTGGCGGCGTAAAGCGCCGCATCGGCGCGATGCAACAATGCCACACCGTCGCGATCATTCGAGGTGGCCACGGCGACGCCAACCGACACTGTCAATGTGAGCGACTGACCATCGATGATCAGCGGCGTATTTTCTACCGTCGCGCGCACGCGTTCGGCCAGGAGCATGGCGTTAGTCAGGTCCGCTCCGGGCGACAGCACAACGAACTCCTCGCCGCCGATCCTGCCGATCAGATCGCTGTCGCGCAAAGTCGCGCGGATGCTGAAAACCAGCGCGCGCAGGACCTTGTCGCCACCATGGTGACCAAAGCGATCGTTGACGTTCTTGAAGTGATCCGCATCCAGCATCAGCACGCCGAGGGGCTGCCGATATCGAATCGAGTGCGCCAGCATCAGCGTTGTGGACTCGCTGATCGCCAGCCGATTGCTGACACCGGTGAGCGGATCGATACGGGCCAGCAGGCGCAGATCCTGCTGCAGTATCTCGTTATACAGCAGCAGAAAACCGATACCGGCAAACAGCGGCTGCAGGCCGGAAATCATCACGTAGAAAAAATTGGTGTTGCTTGGCGCGGTAATGCCATGCAGCTGATAGTCGCCCAGCCACAGCTGGAGATTGCGCCAGACCAGCAGCGCCGCGGCCATTGCAAACAGCGCCAGCAGCACCGTGCGTGCGCGCGAACGGCGGCGCACGGTGACGCCAACCAGTGCTTCGACGCTCAACGCAATATTGATAGCGATAGCCAGCGAGCCCCACAGCACTCGAGCCGCATAATTGGGCTCGATCAGGCCGAACCAGGCCACACCCAGCCAGCCGAGCAGGCCCACGGCCAGCACCAGCCAGCCGCGCAGATTTTCACCCAGAAGCATGCGCAGGGCGATCACGCTCATGCCCTGAGCCAGCAGATTGAGGCCATTGCCGCCCAAGAGCAGCACCGCGGACGGAAGATACGCGTGCGCGGCCAGCGAGCCCCATCCCAGCGCCTCCACCGCCAGAGCCGCCGATCGTAAACGCAGGCTGCGGCAAACCCGGCCAGCATCACCGTAAGTGCCGGCCCAAAGCATCACGGCCATCAGCGCTGTCTGCAGAGCGCTGATCAGGGAGAGCGTTTCGATCTGGAACAGCATCAATTAGTCCCTTGCGAAGTCGTTACACGCTGTTCAAGCGCCGCCCCTTTTAACACTATTACCGGCCCGTGACTTGGCCGGCACTAAAATAGGGCAAGTGGTGGCGCACCATGGTGAGCGTTGACACGCCTGCGTATTTCGCTACTTTCGACAACAGATACTCTCTGGACGCAGGATGGCCACGCTTACTCCGACCCGCAATGGCTGTCTGCCGCGCATGACCGGCGGCGAAAAGCGCTTCTCCGAACGACTCGAAAGCAAGCTCGAGGAAGACTACCTGCTGTGGTACGACGTGCCGATCGGCCTGAAGCAGCGGCGCCCGGATTTCGTGGTGTTCCATCCGCGCCGCGGCATGCTGGTGCTGGAGGTGAAGGACTGGAAGGCCGAAACCATCCAGCACGCCGACAGCACGCAGTTCACCCTGATCACCGATCGCGGCCTGGTGAAAGAGGCCAACCCGCTGCTGCAGGCGCGCGCGTATGCACTGGAAATAAGTGTGGTGCTGGAGCGCGACCCAGCCCTGCGCCACCCCGCCAGCAGCCGCCATGCGGGCAAGCTGGTGATGCCGTGGGCCTACGGCGTGGTGCTGGCCAATATCAGCCGCAAGCAGTTTGTCGATGGCGGTCTGGATGCGGTGATTCCGGCGCATCTGACCCTATGCCGCGAGGAAATCTACGAGACGGTCGACCCCGAAGCGTTCCAGGAACAGCTGTGGGCGATGTTTCCGCAGGTGTTTCCCACCGCCATGACGCTGCCGCAGATCGACCGCATACGCTGGCATCTGTTTCCTGAAATTCGCATAGCTCCTGGCGAGGGCCAGTTCGGCCTTTTCGATGAGACCGGTACGATCACGCGGCCGCTGGAAATTCCCGACCTGGTCAAGGTGATGGACGCGCAGCAGGAGCAGCTGGCGCGCTCGCTGGGCGACGAGCACCGGGTCATCCACGGCGTGGCAGGATCGGGCAAGACCATGATTCTGGGCTTTCGCGCGATGCAGCTGGCGCGCGAACTGGGCAAGCCCATTCTGGTGCTCTGCTACAACAAGACGCTGGCCGCGCGGCTGGACCAGCTGATCGGCGAGCGCGGCCTCAGCGAAAAAGTGCAGGTCTACAACTTCCACAAGTGGTGCCACAGGATGCTCACGGCCTACCACGTGGATCTGCCCGCCCAGGGCAGCAAGGATTTCTTCGCCACGATGGTGCAGAAGGTGATCGACGGCGTCGAGAAAGGCCAGATTCCACGCTTCCAGTACGGCGCGGTGCTGATCGACGAAGGCCACGATTTCGAGCCGGACTGGTACAAGCTGATCGTGCAGATGATCGACCCCAACACCAACTCGCTGCTGGTGCTGTATGACGATGCGCAGAACATCAACGGCCGCAGCGACCGGCGCAAGTTCACCTGGAAAAGCCTGGGCGTGCAGGCGCAGGGCCGCACCACCATCCTCAAGCTCAACTACCGCAACACGCTGGAAATTCTCGCCGTGGCGCGCGGTTTCGCCAGCGAATTGCTGGACGCCCAGGCCGGCGAGGACGATGGCGTGCCGCTGATTGCGCCGGAGAGCGCCGGCCGGCGCGGCGCCGTGCCCGAACTGATCCGCGCCAATAGCGCCAGCGAGGAAATCACCACGTTGATCAGCCAGCTCCGCGACGAGCAGGCGCACGGCCGACGGCTGGACGATATCGCCGTGCTGTTCCGCCACAACAAGCAGGGCAACCAGTGGCGCGATGCGCTCGAACGCGCCGGCATCAGCTGTCGGCTGGCGGACGACAAAGGCAAGGCCTCGCTGTTCCTGGTCAAGGACGCTGTCCGCATCATCAGCATGAAGTCGAGCAAGGGGCTGGAGTTTCCGCTGGTGATCATCCCCGGCCTCGGCCAGATGCCGGCCCCCGGCGAGGACGAGACGCACGAGGCGAGGCTGCTGTATGTCGCCATGACCCGCGCCACCGAAAGGCTGGTATTGATTCACCATGAGGACTCGATCTTCAGCTCGCGCATTCGCGCTTCGATCAACGATGTGAGCGGGCAGTTGAGCGCGATGTAGTT
>CBAAAD010000130.1:3716-7451 GCA_964658785.1 uncultured Methylobacterium sp. | reverse complement strand
GCGCGGCGTCGAGATCAAACTCGCTGAACTCGCGGTCGCCGCCGTTGAACGACTCGTAGCGCACGGGCCGGCGCGGCAATATTTCCACGCCTTCAAGCAAGGCTGCGGTTTCGGCACGGCCGTGGGTTTCCACCAGACCCACCACCACATCGACGCCCTGCCGCTTCAATTCGCGTGCGGCGGAGAGCATCGCGTAGGTTTTACCGACGCCGGGCGCTGCGCCGAGAAAAATCTTCAGCCGGCGATTTTGCTCGTCGTCGGCGGTGTGGAGCAGCGCATCGGCGCGGGCTTCGCGGGAGGGTTCGGTCATGCGGTACAACTCCGGTCCAGGGCTCGCGAAAAACATCGGTGCGTTCGCATCAACCGACGATGGCAGGCGCGTTCAAGCATGCCAGCGCACGCATCACAAAACGAGCGCTGTCTTGTGCCGGTCGGGCACTAAAGGGCAAAACCAAAAAAGCTGCAAGACGACGGCCTGCTCCTCGGCCATCGTCTTGCAGCATCCCCAGGTCTCACGTCGGGTCGGCCCCAACGCGTGGAAAGATCAGCTTCCGTGCTGCGGTGCATCCAGTGCGAGATTAAGCTTGAGCACGTTGACGCGCGGCTCGCCGAGTATGCCCAGCGTGCGGCCGGTGGTGAATTCATCCACCAGTGCCTGCACCTGCGACACGCTCAGCTTGCGGGCCTGCGCTACGCGTGCCAGCTGATACTGTGCGGCGGCCGGCGAAATCTCCGGGTCCAGGCCGCTGGCCGACGCAGTGATCAGATCCACCGGCACCGGCGCCTTGTTACCGGGATCGACCGCATGCAGCGCGTCGATGCGTTGCTTGATCGCATCGACGAGCGCCGGATTGCTCGGCCCCATGTTCGAACCGCTGGATGACGCCGAGTTGTTCGGATTCGGCGCTGTCGCCGACGGGCGACCCCAGAAGTACTTGGCATCGGTGAAGGACTGGCCGATCAGCGCGGAGCCGATCGGCTTGCCATTTTTCTCTATCAGGCTGCCGTTGGCCTGCCCGGAAAACATCACCTGCGCCAACCCGGTGGCGAGCAGCGGGTACGCGATGCCGGTGATAACCGTCATCAGCAGCAGCATGACGATGGATTGACGCAGTAATTTGCCCATGATGTTTCTCAGTAGTGAAGAATGGCGTCGAGCAGCGCCGTGGTCTGGTAGTTTTTCTTGCCGTTGTTATAGGCAGGAAAATCGTACGCGTGCTCGTAGCGGAATTCCGGCCGAATTTCGACGTCCGGCGTGACCCAGTGCGTCAGCCCGATCGTGTGGCTGGAATAACGCGTGGCAAAACCCGTGCGCTGACCCTGTTCGTCGTTGTAGAACTCGTTGCGAATCGAGATCATGTTGCTCGGGTTCAACTCGATGTTGAAATAGTTGACGATGCCGAACGCCGGGTTGTGCCCGAGCGGGAAGTTAGGCGCCTCGCCCAGCGGGTAACCCGGCTCGCCTAACGGCGCATGCGCCTGCGACGGATCGGTGGCGAGCGACTGATTGCGCACGAACATCCGGTACGCCTCGGTCAGCATGTGCACGTTCGGCGAGAAGCGATGCCCCCAGGTGAGCACGAATTCCTGCAGGTTGTTGTAGCTCTGGTTGCTGTGGTTGTACGACTCCACGCAGGGATAAAGCATGTCGTCGTTCGACTTTGATACCCAGCGAACGCAGGCCTGCGCGCTCAGTCGGCTGGTGTCATCCCAGATGGCGGAATCATCGCCACCATGCACGCCCAGCTGCACGGTCCACTGATCGTTGAGCTTGGTCGTCGTGATGATGCCCATATTCGTATACGCATCGACCGTATAAAGAATCGAATGCGTCAGCAGGTAATTGTTGGGCGAGAACTGCGCCTCGATATCCGGTATCGACAGATAGCGGCCAGCCGTAACCACCATGCCCTGAGCGACCCACGGAATGTACAGATCGACATACCCGATCATCGGGTCGTTGCCGTAGACGAGGCCACCCTGCGGCCCATTGGAATTGGGATGATTCAACAGCTGGTCGCTGGTGACGCCCTTCATCGTGGTGTAGTGGTAGTCGTACCCATACAGATCGTCGAAATGAAAACCCCAGTCGATGTGATCGGTCTGCACCGTATCCGGAAGCCGCTCGATACGCAGCAGCGCCTGTTGAAATTCCACCCGGTTCGGGCGCGTCGCATAGGACAGCGGATAGTTGGTGAAACTCGATGAGCTGATATTCATCGAGGGGTTGATCCAGCCATACATTTCGATGCGGTTTTTCTGCATCCAGTGGCCGACGCCCGTGCACGCCAGGGCTTTCTCCAGCGGGTACTGTGAGTTGGTATCCGGCACGCCAATCGGGTTGTCGACGCCGCCGAGCTGCCACTCGCTCGACGGGAACGGCGGCGAGCTGAAGGGGGCATCCATACCGCGCCGCGCTGGCGATGCGGCATTCGGATCAGCTGGCTCGGCGTCCTCGCGATAGGCGGCGGCAAAGCGGCTCAAAAATCCGGCCGAACAATCGCTGCTCGATACCTTGGCCGTCGCCGGCGCGGACATGGCCGACTGCGAATCCGAAGTGAGCGCTGCGCCGGCCGAGGCGTCGACCGTAGCCATGGCCTGGCCGACCGGCAGCATGGCCATGAGGATCGCGCCGGAAAGAAGTGTCTTGTACTGCATAAAAAATAAATCCCCTGCAACTGTGGTCCGTGCCGGACCAGACTGGTGGTTTAAAAAGGTGGTGGTGAAATTCGTTGGGATAAATCGTTTTTGATCAGATGCCGGCGTAACCGCCGAGCTCGTATTCGTCGTTGACTGCGCTGAGCGGATTCACGCTGACGACCGCTGGCTTGGCCAGATCAATTCGCGTGCCCGCGGGCAGGGCGATAACAACTTCGCAGTCCGAATCGTTGGCCGACAGGCGCAGCTCCATATCAGGATGGGTTGCGTCGGGTAGCGAGACAGAAAGCTTCAGGGTTTGCATCGACAGACTCCAGAGAGAAGGAAGTCGTCATGTCAACTCAGGCATGACGGTAAAAAAGAATCAGGCCAGCGACGCTCAGGCAAATCCGCAAACGACGAGCAGCATGTCGATGATCTTGATGCCGATAAACGGCACCACGATGCCGCCCAGGCCGTAGACCAGCAGGTTGCGCCGCAGCAGCGCACCTGCGCCCAGCGCGCGGTACTTCACGCCCTTCAGCGCCAGCGGGATCAGGAAGATGATGATCAGCGCGTTGAAGATCACCGCCGAAAGAATCGCGCTCTGCGGCGTGGCCAGATGCATCACGTTCAACGCGTTGAGCGCGGGATACGTGGTGGCAAACGCCGCCGGAATGATCGCGAAATACTTGGCGATGTCGTTGGAGATCGAGAACGTGGTCAGCGCGCCGCGGGTGATCAGCATCTGCTTTCCGATCGCCACCACTTCGATCAGCTTGGTCGGGTTCGAATCCAGGTCGACCATGTTGCCGGCTTCCTTCGCCGCCTGCGTGCCGGTGTTCATCGCCACCGCCACGTCAGCCTGCGCCAGCGCAGGAGCATCGTTGGTGCCGTCGCCGCACATCGCGACCAGACGGTTTTCAGCCTGCATGTCACGGATCAGCTTCAGCTTCGCTTCCGGCGTGGCTTCGGCGAGGAAATCATCGACGCCGGCTTCGGCCGCAATCGCCGCGGCCGTGAGCGGATTGTCGCCGGTGATCATGATGGTCTTGATGCCCATCTTGCGCATCTCGGCGAAGCGCTCCTTGATGCCGA
>CBAAAD010000130.1:0-3616 GCA_964658785.1 uncultured Methylobacterium sp. | reverse complement strand
AGCAGCAGCACGTCCACGTCGCCGGCGGCTTCCACGGCGCGACCCGACGTGGCGATGACGTTGGCGCGGATCATCCGGTCCATGCCGGCAATGCCTATGGCCGACAGCAGCGCGCCGATGGTGGTGGGAATCAGGCACACCAGCAGCGCGATCAGCACGGTCAGCGTGATCGGATTGCCTGCGCCGGCCACCTTGACGCTGTAGATCGAGTACGGCAGCAGCGTGGAGCACGCGAGCAGAAAGATCAGCGTGAACTTGGCCAGCAGAATCGTCAGCGCGATTTCGTTCGGCGTCTTGCGGCGCTTGGAGCCTTCCACCATCGCGATCATGCGGTCGAGAAAGCTCTCGCCCGGGTTGCTGGTGATGCGCACCACTACCCAGTCGGACAGCACCTTGGTACCGCCGGTAACGGCGCTGCGGTCGCCGCCGGATTCGCGGATCACCGGCGCAGACTCGCCCGTGATCGCGCTTTCGTCGACGCTGGCCGCGCCCACCACCACTTCGCCGTCGCCGGGAATTTGCTCGCCCGCTTTCACCAGCACAAAGTTGCCGGTGCGCAGTTCGCTGGACGGCGTCATGGTGATCGCGGCGTTGCGATCGGCGCTGGCGAGCTTGTTGGCGAGTACGTCCTTGCGCGAGCTGCGCAGCGCGTCGGCCTGGGCCTTGCCGCGGCCTTCGGCCAGCGCTTCGGCAAAGTTGGCAAACAGCAGGGTGAACCACAGCCACAGGCTGACCCAGAAGATGAAGGCGGTCGGCGCCTCACCGTGGCCGGCCAGCGCCTGCACCCACAGCAGGGTGGTCAGCACGCTGCAGACGAACACCACAAACATCACCGGGTTGCGGAACTGCAGCCGCGGCGACAGCTTGCGGAACGAATCACCGAGCGCGGCAATCACCAGCGCGCGGTTGAAGTTGCTGACGGGCGCGTTGCCCATCGTTTCAGTATGCGAAGTCATGCAATCAGTGTCCCGATAAGATCGATGGCGAGTGCATCAGTGGGCGGACATCAGGTATTCGGCGATCGGCCCCAGGGCCAGCGCCGGCAGAAAGGTCAGCGCGCCGATCACGATCACCACGCAGGCCAGCAGCGTGACGAACAGCGGCGTATGCGTCGGCAAGGTGCCGGCCGTGGCGGGCACGTGACGCTTGGCCGCCAGCGCACCGGCCATCGCCAGCATCGCGATGATCAGCGGGAAGCGCGCGAGGAACATGCAGATGCCCAGCAGCACGTTCCAGAACGGCGTGTTGGCCGACAAACCACCGAACGCGCTGCCGTTGTTGTTGGAGGCCGAGCTCACCGCATAAAGCATTTCGGTGAAGCCATGCGCGCCGGGGTTGGCCACGCCGGCAAAGCCGGCCGGCACCATCACCGCAATCGCCGTGCCGATCACCACCAGGGCGCACGGCAGCAGTACGGCGAGGCTGGCCATTTTCATTTCGTAGGCTTCGATCTTCTTGCCGAGGTATTCCGGCGTGCGGCCGACCATGAGCCCGGCGATGAATACCGCGACCACCGCGAAGGCGAGCATGCCGTACAGGCCGCAGCCGACGCCGCCGAAGATCACCTCGCCCAGCTGGATCAGCCACATCGGAATCAGGCCGCCCAGCGGGGTGAACGAGTCATGCATCGAGTTGACCGAGCCGTTCGACGCCGCCGTGGTTGCCGTAGCCCACAGGGTGGAATTGACGATGCCGAAGCGCGTCTCCTTGCCTTCCATATTGCCGCCGGCCTGGAGCGCAGAGGCCGTCTGATCGACATGCAGCGCGTTGAAGGCCGGGTTGCCCGCCTGTTCGGCCGACGTGCAGGCGATAAGCAGCGGCACAAAGATCACCAGCATCACGGCCAGCAGTGCCCAGCCCTGGCGTTTGTCTTTCACCAGCTCGCCAAAGGTGTAGCAGAGCGCGGCGGGAATCAGCAGGATCGACAGCAGCTCGAGGAAATTGCTGAAGGGTGTGGGGTTTTCGTACGGGTGCGCCGAGTTGACATTGAAGAAGCCGCCGCCGTTCGTACCGAGCTGCTTGATCGCGATCTGCGAAGCGGCCGGGCCCATCGGCAGGGTCTGCGTCGACACTTCGGTCGGCTTCATCACCGGGTTGCCGGCCTTGTCTTTCACCGCCGCGCCGGACGCGTCCAGCACCGGCTCGCTGACCGTGGTGGTCTGCACCACCGGCACGTCGACGTACGACTTGAAGTTCTGCACCACGCCCTGCGAGACCAGCAGCAGCGTCAGGATCAGCGACAGCGGCAGCAGGACGTACAGCGTGCTGCGCGTCATGTCGACCCAGAAATTGCCCAGGCCCAGCGCGCTGCGGCGGCTGAATCCGCGGATGATCGCGATCAGCACTGCGATACCCGTGGCGGCCGACAGGAAGTTCTGCACCGCCAAACCGAGCATCTGGGTGAAGTAGCTCATCGTCGACTCGCCGCCGTAGCCCTGCCAGTTGGTGTTGCTGGCAAAACTGATCGCGGTGTTGAGCGCCGAGTCGGGCGACACGGCGGCAAAGTGCTGCGGATTCAGCGGCAGCCACTGCTGCAGCCGCTGCAGTGCGTAGACCACCAGCAGACCGAGGATATTGAACACGAGCACGGCCAGCGCATAGCGCTTCCAGCCCATGTCTTCGTCCTGTTGAATGCCGCACAGTCGATAGATCAGCCGCTCCGCACCGCCGCCAAAACGCGTGAGGCGATTGGGGGTGTCGGAAAACACGCTGGCCATGTAGCCGCCCAGCGGCTTGACCAGAAGCAGCAGAATGACCAGGAAAACCCCGATCTGGACAAAGTCATTCGTGGTCATTCGAACCACTCCGGCTTGAGAAGGGCCACGCAGAGGTAGCCGGTCAGCGCCACAGCGATCAGCCCGGCGAGGACATAGAGGACATTCATGAGAAGGGACTCAATAACGTTGCTGAAGAAGCCGTATCGATCGAGGCGACGGCGGATGCTTTTGGCGGGGTGCCCGCCAATCACGATTACTTGCGCGGACTCAGTCGATCGCAGATCAGCAACAGGCCCAGAGTGGCTGCGCACAGCACGATCAGCAGCAGCAGGTAGACGAAATCCATTGGCGCAGGCTCGGTAAAGTAAGGAGCGCACTGTAGAAATTGCCGCATAACAAAGGGGTATCGATTCGGCGCCGAGGCGTAAACAAGCCGTAAAGTTTTCCGCAAGACCCTGCTGGGTGGGGCGCAGCGGCGCTCGCGGCGTCATGTCACGGCGTAATTACCTGTCGCACCTTATAATTGGGCTACACGCCGATTCGAAGCCTTCATGAACTCAATGCCAGCCGACGCCAGCCGCCCCGCCGACTTTACCCAGGTGCGTGATCTTGCCGCTGTGGACATGCAGCGGGTCGATGCGCTGATCCGCCAGCGGCTGTCGTCGGACGTGGTGCTGATTAACCAGATTGCCGACCACATCATCGCCAGCGGCGGCAAGCGCCTGCGGCCGATGCTGCACGTCCTGGCCGCGGGCGCGGCCGGCTATCGCGGCGATCAGCACACCAAGCTGGCGGCGATCATCGAATTCATCCACACCTCGACGTTGCTGCACGATGACGTGGTGGACGAATCGGACCTGCGCCGCGGCCGCAAGACCGCCAACGCGCTGTGGGGAAAC